>JALTEL010000515.1 GCA_027073945.1 Caldifarciminota bacterium
GAATTGTAAAAGAGCCAAGATATAAGAGAATGAAAGATTTACTTCCTAGAATTGGTACTCAAGGTGAATCTGATTTTAGAGCGTATGATATTAGTAATCTAAACAGGTATGGATGGGGAACCAACGAGGATGCAAATGATGAGTTACATCAGATCCTAGGAGAACAATATGCTGTTTCATATCCCAAACCTTCAAAATTGTTGACTCTATTGCTTGTTGCAACGAGACATGAGAAGGGTTATTGGTTGGATTATTTCGCCGGTTCAGGGACAACCGGCCACGCAGTTATCAACCTGAACCGTGAAGACGGAGGCAAGCGCAAGTACATTCTTGTGGAAATGGGTGATTACTTCGACACGGTTCTAAAGCCCCGTATTGCCAAGGTGGTTTATTCTAATAGCTGGAAAAACGGAAAACCAACTGCAAGGGATACCGGCATCTCCCATTGCTTTAAATACCTGTGTCTTGAATCCTATGAAGATACCCTCAATAACCTTCGCTTTATTGAAGATCCGAAGAGGGAAAAGGCGGTTACTGCCAACCCCGAACTTAAAAAGGACTACATGATAAACTATATGCTCGATGTGGAGACCAGAGGAAGTCAATCCCTTTTGAATATAGATGCCTTTGCCGATCCTTGCAGCTATAAACTTGAGGTCAAAAAGCCAGGCAGCGATGAATATACCCTTCGTAACGTGGATCTTCTTGAAACCTTCAACTACCTCATCGGCCTTCGGGTTCAACACATGGCAAAACCAATCTCTTTTAAAGCCGAATTTACAAGGATGAAAGATCCGGAGCTGCCTGAAGATCAGAATACCAGACTTCTTGTGGATGGCAAGATTCAGCAGGATGAAAATGGTTCCTGGTGGTTCAGGAAGGTTGAGGGGTGGATACCCAGAGACCCGGCAAATCCGGATAACGGACAAAGAGAAAAGATTCTTGTTGTATGGCGTAAGCTCACTGGTGATCTTGAGAAAGACAACCTGATGCTGGATGAATGGTTTCAGAAGAACAGAATAAGTACCCGGGACTTTGAGTTTGATACTATCTATGTAAACGGCAGTAACAACCTGCCAAACCTGAAACTTGACGGAGATAAGTGGAAAGTACGGTTAATTGAGGAAGAGTTTATGAAACGGATGTGGGATGTCGAGGGAATATGATGGATAAGAAAAAACCTGAAACACCGCTTATTCGTAATTCAACGGTAGAATTCCTTATTTTTACTGCACAGTCAGGTGGAGAGAGTATCGAGGTTAGATATGAGGACGAGACAGTCTGGATGACCCAGAAGATGATGGCGACACTCTTCGATGTTAATGTACGGACTATAAATGAACATCTGCAAAATATTTACAAACAAGGAGAGCTTGTAAAGGACGCAACTATCCGGAAAATCCGGATAGTTCAAGTAGAAGGTGCCCGTAAAGTTGCCAGAAAAATAGAGCATTACAACCTTGATGCAGTTATATCGGTAGGATACAGGGTTAACTCCATTCGTGCTACCCAATTTAGACAATGGGCTACCCGGGTATTGAGAGAGTTTGCTGTAAAGGGTTACGTGCTGGACAAGAAAAGGATGGAGAATGGTACGTTTCTTGGTGAGGACTACTTTGAACATCTGCTTGAAGAAATACGGGAGATCCGTCTTAGCGAGAGGCGGTTTTATCAGAAGATAACGGATATATACTCAACATCGGTGGACTACAACAAGGATGCTCCAACAACACGGCAGTTTTTTTCAAGGGTACAAAACAAGCTTCACTATGCAATTCATGGAAAAACAGCTGCAGAGCTGATTGTAAATCGTGCGGATAGTTCTAAAGACAATATGGGACTTACTTCATGGGATAAAGCACCGGAAGGCAAAATTCTGAGGAGCGATGTTTCTATAGCAAAGAACTATCTAACTAAAGAGGAACTGGAAACTTTAGGTAGAGTTGTGAACTCATTTCTTGATCTTGCCGAAGATATGGCCCATCGGAAGATCCCTATGACAATGGAAGACTGGTCAGAACGGTTGGACATGTTCTTGGAAATAAGTGATCGTAAAGTTCTATTAACGGCTGGGAAGGTTTCTGCGGAGGTTGCAAAACGCCATGCAGAAAGTGAGTTTGAAAAGTTCCGTATAGTTCAGGATAAACTGTACCAAAGTGATTTCGACAAGGAAATTAAAGAGCTTGAAGATGCCGTTAAAGTGTTCCCAAAAACCAGGGAGGCTAAAAATGGCAAGGAGTAAATCCAAAGACCCAAAATCCCTGGACTTCAGGAACAAGCTTGTACTTAATCAATGGATGATAAGTCTGTTCGGTATAGATCCATTAATTGAACATAGGGATCATGGCAATGTTGTCCGTCCCTTTCATAAACTGGCCGAACCCATCCGGGATTCCCGTCTTGAAGGTCTTGATAAGGATAACCTGCATAACTTCTATCACTATTTGGCAGGGAGTCCTCTTTTCAGCAAGGCAGGTGAAGATGTTACCGGATTTCTTATCAACAAAGACACTATGCTAGCTTATGAACAGAATATTGTCCGTCATCTCCATGCTATTAATGAAAAAAGGCAAAGACCCATTGTCTGGAAATACTACCAGTGGCTCTCTCTGCTCTTTGTGGAGATCTATCTAGACAGGTTCTTTGCAAACAGGGAAGCTTTGCTGAAGGATCTCAATGACTTTGTGGACAGATTTAACAGGCATTGGGATGAGGCAGCTGATGTTCCCAAATATATTGAGGATGACCTTAACAAAATCTGTTTGCAGAATGCTACCGGAAGTGGCAAAACCCTTCTGATGCATGTAAATCTTTTGCAGTATCAGCATTATGCAAAGAAGTATAGCAAGGACAAGGATATGTCCCGTGTAATACTGTTAACTCCCAATGAACGCTTGTCGGAACAGCACATTAGTGAGTTTTATGAAAGCGGATTCGGTTTTGTGAGCAGGCTTCAACCTCAGAATCGCGGTTCTTTGGGGGCAGTGGATGTTGTTGAGATCACAAAACTTGGAGATCAGGAGGGACCTAATACCATTGCTACCAGGAGTCTGGGAGATCAGAATCTCCTTCTGGTGGATGAAGGGCACCGGGGTCTTTCCGGGAGAGATGCAAAAAGAAATGAGAATGCCTGGTACAGGAATCGATCCATGTTGTGTGAAAAAGGATTTACCTTTGAATACTCCGCAACCTTTGAGCAGGCGGTTGGCGGTACAGATCATGAAGATGATTATGCAAAGGCTATAATCTTTGATTACTCTTACCGCTGGTTCTATGAGGATGGTTTTGGAAAGGATTATCAGATCCTGAATCTGCCGGCTTCCTTTAAAGAGACCCAGTCTGTCTATATGACAGCATGTCTGCTAAAGTTTTACCAGCAGCTTAGAATATATCAGGATAAGGAGCGGGAGTTTGAACCTTTCTTTCTGGAGAAACCTCTTTGGGTATTTGTGGGGAGTACAGTATCTTCCGGGAAACTCAACAAGGATGAACAGATAGTTGCAACCGATGTTGCACTGATAGTTCAGTTCCTTGCGGATTTCCTTGGTAATGAACATTCCTCAATAAAAAGAATCAGTGAAATAATAACCGGCAGGGGACAGGATACCGGGTTGCTGGATAGTGACGGGAATGATATCTTCGCAGGTGCTTTCGATTACCTCGGGAAGGTTTTAAATTCCGGTACATCCATTGGAGAGTTGTATAAAGATATTCTGTCCCGTTTGTTCAATAATCCAGCAGGAGGTCACCTTATCCTGGACCGAATCAAGGGAGAATCGGGAGAGATCGCTCTTAGAGCAGGTGCTTCCGAGACAGCTTTCGGGTTGATAAATGTTGGAGATGCAAAAGGACTTACTGATCACATCGAGTCGTTGGTATTACAAAATGATGTCAAGCTTACCGTTGAAGACAGCGATTTTTCAGAAGCTATTTTTGCTTCAGTCAAGGATTCGTCATCTCCGGTGAACTTGCTTATAGGGTCCAAAAAGTTTGTGGAAGGCTGGGACTGTTGGAGAGTAAGTACTCTTGGATTGATGCACGTGGGGCGCTCGGAAGGTTCTCAGATTATTCAGCTCTTTGGACGGGGAGTCCGTTTAAAGGGATATGAATGGAGTCTTAAAAGATCCGGCCATACACATGCTCCTATCAGGCCAAACTACATTGAAGAACTGGAAACACTGAATGTGTTCGGTATTGAAGCAGACTTCATGGAGAAGTTCCGTGATTTCCTCAGAGATGAAGGGTTGCCGGGTAACGAGCGAAGGAAGATTATTACCATCCCTCTTAATGTTACCTATGACTTCGGCAAAAAGCTTAAGATTCTCAGGCCAAAGAGGAAAGCTGCTGATGGCAGGGAGTATGATTTCAAGAAGGATGCCCCTGTCCCTTCCGTAGGAGATATCCCGGAATATCTTACCCACAGACCGGTTGAGTCAGACTGGTATCCCAGAATCCTGTCCATGAGGTCCAGAGGAGTATCCCTGGTAACTACAAAGAATAAGGCTGTTTTGAGAGAACATCACCTTGCGTTACTGGATTATGATGCCCTCTATTTTGAGTTGGAACAGTTTAAAAGGGACCGTTCCTGGTTCAATTTGAATATCTCAAAGAACGGAATACGAAAGCTTCTATCCGATTCAACCTGGTATAGGCTTTATCTTCCTGAAACACGATTGAATCCAGCAAGTTATGATGGTATTTTGCTGCTGCAACAAGTTGCCTCTGAACTTCTGAAAGGATACTGTGACCATTATTATAACTACAGAAAAAGAGAGTTTATCGAACCTCGTTTGGAGCTTCGTGAATTGACTCCGGAAGATGATAATATCCCAAAAGAAGAATGGTACCAGCTAATAGTTAACATAGTTAACGGTGATGAGGAGCAGGTTATTCAGGCCATCGAACAGGTAAAACAGGATCTGGAAGCTCATAAGGATGACTTACTTCATGTCGGAGATCTGCATGCTTGCAGCTTTGGTCAGCATCTGTTCCAGCCGTTGTTTCATGTACGAAAAGGAGGAAAGATCACCGTCCTGCCGGTGACCTTGACAGAGAGTGAGTTCCAGTTTGTAAAAGACCTGAAGGATTGGTGTACAGCAAACACAGATCTTCTTGAGGCACAGGGAAGTGAGTTATTCCTTCTCCGAAACATGAGCCGTGGTAAAGGAGTAGGGTTCTTTGAAGCAGGAAACTTCCACCCGGACTTTATTCTCTGGATTCTTACCGGAAACAAGCAGTATGTTACTTTTATAGAACCCCACGGATTGTTTCATGAGGGACCAGGCAGTGATAAGGTGCAGTTTCACAAGCGTATAAAGGATGTTGAGAAACGGTTGAATGGAATTTACCAGTTAAATGCCAACCCATTATCCGATAGCTTTGAAGAGAGAGAGAGTACTGGTGGAAATACTATCCTGAACAGCTTCATATTGTCCTGGACAAAATACCCGCAGCTTCAATGGCAGAAATCCAGAGAAGAGCTTGAAGATATGCACGTCCTGTTTATGACTGATGACAGGGATCGGTATATTGGTAAGATGTTTGGGAATCTGGGTGTAGTATGAAGTAAGGAATGGTAAAAGCCTGGTAACCGCATTCCTACTGTGACCTGACATAAGGGTTGAACAAACTGGGGTTTGCGGAGCGCAACGGAGTAAATCAGATGTAGAGATTTGTTATGTGGCGTCAACATCGCTACCCAATTCCTTGGACCTTTGCTTAAAATGTTTTATTGCAATTTTAGCAACTGTTTGAGTGGAAGTGTAGTTCCAACCGGTTCCGATTCCATCAGCGGTGGAACCTCCAAGAGCGAAGGCAAGAATTGTCAAAATATCCTCTGGATCATCTGGATTAAGCGGTACATCATACAATTTACCTAAATTAGCAACCAGTTGCAATTGAAACTTTATAAGCAAAATTGCTTCTGTACCAATGCCCGTTGCTGCAATTGCTATAATTGCAGGAAGACCAAAACCAACTTCTGCGCCAGTGGCAATAGCAACTATTTCATCGGTTGAAATTGTTGCACCAGTAATACCACCAAGTATTGCCGCATTTTGTTGATTTAATCTTGTCCAATGTATATATTCCTTTCATTAAAATCTTCTATAATCTTAGAAGTTTTTTTGGTAGTGTCAAGTAGGTTGTGTAAATTTTTCAAGAACAGGCAGATTATTTCTACCGAGTGGTGCAGATCTCCAGTTTAATT
>JALTEL010000516.1 GCA_027073945.1 Caldifarciminota bacterium
CTAGTAAGAGATTTGCTAACCTCTTGAAACTCTGATTTTTGATTTTTAATGCCATTGTTTCCTCCTGCTTCAAAGACTATAGAAAAGGATTTCTCCTTCCCCATGTTCTTTAATTATGTTGGAAACCCCTATATATATTTTTCGTGAGTCGTGCTACCTCACAACATGGGGCATTATAATAAGGTAAAGTTTAAAAGGCATTAGTTCATACTATTTAAGTGTCAACAGTTAGGAACAAAGAAGGAAAATGATATGAGAGAGCATAAAAAGACAGAGGAGGACAAGGCAACCAAAAATTCGGAGCACTCATTCAAGAGGTATTTTGCCCTTGGCAAAAAACTCTCCACAGACCGCGAAATTGGGAAGGCAAACCTGAGAAACAGGACTCTTCTTATATCTCTTGCAGTAGGATGTTTATTAGTCCCAGGAGTGGGAGCTCCAGTATTGCTAGCATCCCTTCTCCCATCTCTGTTTGGAGCATTTTTGTTTGAAGAACTTAAAGGCAGTCCAGAGAAACATACGGAAAAACAAATTGTTAAAGAGGACTTCAGTAAGCTTCTGAAGGAAATAAGGCAGAAAATGTCTTCGAAGGACGACAAAGAGATTATGGAGATGTACAAGAAAATAGTCACGGAGCAACTTGATGAAGAGTTGGAAAACAAAGTAAAAGAGGCCATAAAAGAGATATTACAGGACGACAGCTTTATTGGCACCTTAGCAAAAGAAGTCAAACCAGAGGATCTGGAAACGCACCTTGCGGCCATAACCGTAGAAATGGGAGACATAACAGAGAAATTGCAGAAAGAGATAGACCGGCTCCAAAAAATCATCGGAGAACTGGAAAACAAGCTGGAAAAAATAGAAAGAAACTGGGTTCCGAGCACAGAAAAAAGCCATATAAGGCTTATAACCGCAGGAGAAGAGGAGTTTGATGATAAGAATCCGGCCAGACCTGAATTTTGCTATGGCAGAGAAGAGGAGGTCAAAAAATTCAGAGAATTCCTCGAGAGAATAAGAGAAGGAGAAGAAACAAAAAGAGGATTTCTGATAAGAGGGGCATCCGGAACCGGAAAATCATCTCTATCTCTGAAATTGAAGGATGAACTCAAAGACTTACCGTTTATAGTTATAGACAGCAGAGGTTATAACGGTCAAGACTTTTTCCTTAAAGTGCTGGGAAGATTTCAGGAAGAGATTTCAGGATCTGCCTGGGATATGGACCCCGACATAGACCCAATCCCTCAGGATGCGCAAACCTTCGAAGAATTTATACATTCCATTCTCCATGGCCTGAAGAGGGTTGCAGACACCCTCCAACAAAAAGGCAAGATAGGACTGATATACCTTGACCAATTCGAGACACTTACTCAATTCAGAGGCGCTATGGACACGGCCAGCATGATTCTATTAAAGACATCTCAACTCAGGTATCCTTTAATAATCGCTATGGGTGCTAGAAATGATCTCTTCTCCTTCCCCGAGGAGTACTGGGGACGAATCTATGAAAATAGCGAGAACCTCTTTCTGGAGGAGATAAATAGCGATGCCGTAAATGATATTTTGAGAGACCTGAAGAAAAAAAGTAATGGGCTTGATGAGGAGGATAAAAACAGGATGATAAACTTCGTGACCATTCAATCGGATAGGGATGGGGGAAAATCCTGGCTTATGAAGAAGCTCTGCAGGTTTATACTCGAAAATGGGTTGAATAACTTCAGGGCAATAACTGATGAAGAACTATTCATTCGGATTTTCAAGATGGACATTGAAGACCTTGAAGA
>JALTEL010000517.1 GCA_027073945.1 Caldifarciminota bacterium
ACTCATAATAATCCAAACGATAATTAACATCCGTTCTTTCAATCTCTCTTGCTTGAGATAAAAACGGAGATTCTCATCCAATTCTTCATTTGTTGGGCATCTATAAAGAACCTCTTTAGAATTTAAATCCTCAACGAAATGTTTTATCATTGAGCCACCTCATTTTGTTATGTCCTCTATTATAGCTATGCAGAAAAGAGCATCAAGGTTTTCCTTCGAGGTTTTAAAGTGGAAGTTGGCTTCATCGTTGAGTGCCCCGTCATCGTTGTAATCGCGCCAGTGAATACAGCCGTCCCTATCCGTGTCCTCCTCGCCGTCGATGATGTATGCCAACCTAAAAGGCCGAATTTGATGGGGAAAACTTTGTGTTAGCATCCCCTCCTTCTTGATGTAATGCACTTTCACATCTTCCGTATCACTTAGCATAATCCTTCACCTCCTTCCGCAGGAATTCTTTTATCATTCTTCGCGGCATCTCACGAGAGATTGTTTTAACGAGATTGGCGTATTTTTCTTCGTCAATAATTTTCTTTAATGCTGTTAAGACCTCATTTCCCAAAGCATCTGAAAAGAGCAAATAACCCCATGGGCAGTATTTTAGATAGTTACTGTAGGGAGAAAATACAATCCCCACAGGATGCTTCTTCCCAAGGATGGTTTTTTCTGTGAAAACATAGATGCTAATAATATCCTCATACCTGACAAAAACAGTTTTTTCAATTTTTCCCTCTTGGTTTGGAAACCTGTGTGTATCCAGAGCCATTCCATCAAGATATAATGAAATTTGAGGCGGTAAAATGGAATGAAACGCAATATATGACAGGATTGTAAGAACAAGCATCGATATTGCATCAACGACATCAATCGTTTCAGGAACCACACAGATAATAATCCAAGCAATAGCAAGCACAATGGCTATAACAATTATTATGCCGGTTATCATTGGCTCTTGAGGTCTCTTTTTTGTTTTATACATCATTTCATGCATGATATCTCACCTCACGCCAATTATATTGAATGTTCTTCGAGGTTTCAGAGTGGGAGCTGGTTTCATCGTTGCCCTGTATTGTCTCGCTCACCGCACCGTCGGTGTCCGGGTCGTTTTCTCCGCCGGAACCCCATTCGCCGTTATCTACTCTTCCGTTGTGGCTGGTGAACAGCACAGAGGCTATATTGTACAGGCTGCAACAATTTATGCTCACAAAGACACCTCCTTTAATGATGTGGTATTCTCATCCCGTTTAAAGATTCTGTCCATTTCATTGACCAAACTATCAATCCAATCTTTATTTGGGCCGATATAATCAGCGATAATGACATGTGTGAACTTTTTTGTCATCCCCGTCAAGGTGAAAGTTACGCCTTTTGAAGGAATATAAAATTTGTTTTCTTCTAACATTTTGAATTTGATATTTTTTTCGTCAAATAGTTCTTGTATTTGAGATGCTATAACAGGTTTGGAAAATTGATAGGTTTTTGTTTCTGCGTTGAAGCCGTATGTAAGGGACAGATAAAAGGTGTATGATGTTAAACAGAACATGAAGATAGAAAAAGAAGCTAGTGCAATTCCAAAAACATTTGGAAGTGTTATTAAAAAAAACATTGATCCTTAACTCTCCCATTTTATCCGTAATAGGTCCCGTCTAATTCTAGAAATTGCGATTATAACAGCATTCTACTGGCCGAAAAGTTCATTAACCTATTACGCATATGTGCGCCATATGAAATTACCAGAATGGGTTCAGAAATTCAAAACCAAAGGCATAGAAATACGGCCACG
>JALTEL010000518.1 GCA_027073945.1 Caldifarciminota bacterium
GTTCAACAATTATATTTGTCATATTTACTTTAAAAATATGACAATACAGAAATTTAGCTGGAACCAGAAATTAAACTTGATTCAAAAATTTAAGTAAAAACCTTTAATGGGGTACCATCTTTTTTCTTAAGTTTTCTTCTTTTGATTTCATCTTCTAAATCCATCTTCTTTTGATCGTCCAATTTGCTCTTATAGTTGCTTATATTATCAATTCTGCCTCTCTCTTTTGCAACCTCTAAAAGTTTTTCTCCGACTCTTCTTCCGGTATGTTTTAATGTTTCTTGCGGAAAATACACAGCTCCGCATCCAGGACATCTGTATACTTCTATATCCTGTACCACAAGCGTCTCACCTTTAACAGGTCTTCTAAACGGTGTAACCACTTTCTTCATATCCCTTCCGCAATACTTACATCTCATATTTAATTTACCCCTTTAATAAAAAATTAAAAAAGGAGGCAAAATGCCTCCTTTAAAATAGCAGAATGTGCCTTTAAACCTTAATTCTCCAAGGTTTGCCGTTGTCTTTTTCGTATTCTACTTCTCTCATTGTCTTCCTCACAAGATAAATTCTCGTAGGATCAACTATCATTCTTAGGACTTTTAACTGCTCAAGTGTAGGTTTCGGAGTTTCAGGAATTTCATCTCCTGCTGTAAGAACCTTGCCTTCCCTGTTCTTTAATTCCCAGCTAACATTGTCAATAACGTCTTTTAGTTCAACACCCGGGTGCACACTTTTTAGTCTCATATCGTAGCTGCCGTCCTCAGGATATGATTCCATCACGCAAATGTCGGATGCCATAACGCCCTTGCCGCCTCTCGGTACACCGTAGTCCCATCTTGTATCACCTTCAGGCCCTCTTGCGCCTGCCATTGTTGTCAAATAGCAGCATTTATATGGGAATCTCCTTTTTTCCTGAACCATAATAGCCAATGTAAAATCTGACTGCTGACCTATTGGGTTTGCACCACCGGAACCTGTAAATCTAACGGGAGGCCCCTGCTTTAAATCATCGGCTCTTTCAGCCTGTGTTCTTTCACCATTTTTAATAATGGACGGCCAATAGCTTTGACCCTTATCTGCATTCCATATAGCAGTTGCATTGATATTTCCATACTCATCATATTCTGCTCCGCCCAAAACACCGCCTGTAACATAACCGCGCTGTTCGTATGTTCCGAAAGCATCAACCATTGCAAGAGCGGTAGAAGACATATATGCTCCGCGGATATCAGCAACAGAAATAGGAATATGCTCAAAACTGGGGTCAAGCATTCCAGCTTCCATAACCGTTATAGCAGCGTCATTTATTGTGTGCTGTGCTTCAGCCATTGCCAAAACAGGCAAACCTGTTCCTATGAACATTGAAGCACCATAGGGAATCGTCGTTGAACCGGCTATGGCAAGAAGCTCCATCGTTGTAAATTCATCCGGCGGAAGATTAAATTCTTTGCAATAAGCCTCATAGTCACTGTCACTTATGCCTGAATTAAAACTACTAACTAATTTATTTACTTCTTCAACTGTCGATATTTTTACCGGCATTTTTACTGGTGTTGCCATGTCTACCTCCTATTTATACAGGTCTGTATAGATCTGGTTTATATCCATATTTCGCATCTGCCCTTAGCTCAAACAGCCTTCTCCAACCTATTGCTCCGGTTGGGGACTCATACTTAGCTTCAATCTTGTCAAACTTGAAGGAGTCTGTTCCGACTTTATTCTGGAAGAAATCCCATTCGTCTTTGCCGACGATATTATGCCAATATTCCGCCAATG
>JALTEL010000519.1 GCA_027073945.1 Caldifarciminota bacterium
ACATTTATAAGGAAAAGCGTTAGTATGGTGAAGATATAGGCAATTGAAGTGCTTTTGAATATTTTTAAAAATTCGGACCCTCTTTTGAACCTCGAAGAGTAAAGCCCTTCATAGGCAAAAAATATAGGCCAGAGCAACAGAAGAAAAGTGTATTTATAATAGAATTTTAAAGGCAACAGCTGGGGAAGATTGCCCATAAACCTGGAAAGCAGTGTTGCTCTTATAAAATATGCAATGAGATAGGAAAGTATAATTGAAAATTCATCTGCAATAAACAAAAGTGCGATAACTAATATGCTTCTGGATAACTTCTTCAAACTTTCCATGACTTCTCGGCATACGATATATTCAGAAATTCAAAAAAGGATATAACAGAGACATAGACAAAAGACATGTATTGCAAAAGGCCGTATGTAAACCCATTTACAATGGCGTGCTTTTTCATAAAATACAAAACCGACTTTGTCTTTGCAAAACCACTCATCAGCCTCACATGCTTTCTGGTAAGACCTTTATTATGCAGCACACTTGCTCTCAAATCCACCAAAAGCCCGTATCCTCTATCGCGCAGGCGTTTTGACAGGTCAAGATCCTCTTCAAACAAAAAGAATCGCTCGTCAAAACCTTTAACTGCCATAAAGGCCTCTCTTTTGACGAGCAGAAAGGTGCCGTATAAAGCCTCCACCTCTGCTATTTTTTCAATGAAGTCCCTGCCTGCATACATAAAATGCCTTGTGAATTTATTGTCAGGGAAAACAACGGTAATAGGGGATTTACTACCGCCCAAAATGGAAAATACATCGGGCATTCTCCTTGCAGGCACCTCGTTTTTACCATCCGGCAATGTCAATAATGGAGAGATGGCTGCATACTGCTTGTCTTTTTCCAACTCATCCGTCAACTGTGCAAGAATATCACTGCGAGTCACAGTATCCGGATTCAAGAACAGGAGGAAATCGCCGGTTGAGTTTTTGGCACCTCTGTTTATACCTGCTGCAAATCCCATATTCCATGCGTTTTTTATGAGCTTCGCGGGTATTTTAAATTTTCTTGATATTGAGTCCACAAAATCCAGATTGTCGCAGCCTGCGGAATTATCCACCACAACAATCTCTTTTACATATCTTCTATTATGTGATAGCAAACTGTGCAATGCAAGAGAAGCGGGCTTTGAGCTTTTGTAATTGACAAGAATCACGCTTGTGGAATGTTCGTACATATTTTATGTAAAAATTTGGCAGCACAAATGCGGCTATCACTCTTCATTTTTTAGCTTCTCTTTTGAAAACAACAGTTTCCCGGGCCATTTTTTGGGATGAACCGGAGCGTAGACATTCAGAACTTTCTCAGCCACTTTAATATTCAATGGGAGCATGCCGCCCTTTTCGGAATCCAGATGATAATATACTCCTGCTCCTGTGAGCTTTACATTCTTTATTTTGTGAATTTCAACATCCTTGAAATAATGATGTATGCTCGTGATAACACCGAGAAAATGCAGTGTATCTTTAACAGGTCCGAATTGCCTGAACAATACAAGGTCCAAGAATCCGTCATATACATTTGCATCCGGCGAAATCTTCATTCTTCCGCCATAGAATGACGTGTTTGCAACCATTACCTGATAAGCCGTACCAAGATCCCTGTCATCGGCTGTTACATTAATGGGGGATGGCACATATTGTCCGAAATACAGGGAAAAACCATGCACTATGTGATATGGTACGCCAAATTTTTTCTTAAATTCATGTGAAAGGTTCCATATTGTATATCCGTCTATCCCGGCTCCCGCAACAATTGTATAATATCTGCCATTTGCAAACCCGAGGTCAACCTTTTTTACAATGCCCTCATTTATAACATTCACCGCTTCTTTAAGTCTCATCGGAATACCAAGTTCCATGGCAAATACGTTTGATGTGCCGAGAGGGGCAATGGCCAGGGGAATATCGGTGCCAACCATGCCGTTTACCACTTCATTCAAAGTACCGTCTCCGCCAGCAGATACTATTATATCAAAGCCTCTTTTGGTGCCCCACCTTGCAATTTTTTCCGCATGTCCGGGATATTCCGTTCTTCTTACATACAATTTACCTATTTTACGAAGTTCTTTCAGTGCAGTTATGCCGTTTATACCTCTCAACCTTGCGACATTAAAAGATTCTCTGTTAAGTATTACAAGTATATCCATATTATGTATAATCTATTATTATACTGCGTACCCCGTGTAAAACCAAAGCGAGCAAAGAAAATTACGGTGTGCGACATCAAATTTTCCTTATTTTTGCAATATAAAATGCCTCTGGGAATAATGAGGAGGGATAAATCCTTGCAGTCTTACTTAACTGTTCCGAATATTTCTTATCCCTGTACTCAACAAGTCCCTTCTCCGTCTTAACAGGCAGGGTTAAAGCTTCCAGGCGGGCATCTTTCCTTTTCAAAAGCAGATAATTGACAATGCCTTCATTCTCCGAAGGCACTATGGTGCAGGTAGAATAAACCATTACCCCACCCTTTTTTAATGTTTCAAACCCAGCGAGTATCAAACCTTTTTGTGTTTTTGTCAGCCTGCGCACCTTATTGTAACTCCACCAGAATTTCAGTTTACCCGTTTTATACAATGTGCCGAGCGCAGAGCACGGTGCATCTACAAGTACTTTATCAAAGGTTTCTCTATAATCAAACATCAATTTATATCCCTCTCCCATTTTAACGATTACATTTAGCGCCCCCATTCTATCAACATTACTGCGCAGAGTTTTAACTCTGCTGTAAGCTATGTCGTTTGCCAGGATGACTCCCCTGCCTCTCATCATTTCCGCCATTTGCGTGGTTTTTGAGCCAGGTGCTGCGGCAATATCAAGCACGGTATCTTCCGGAAGAGGATTAAGTGCGAGAGCTGGCAGCATTGAGGAGGTGGATTGGATGTAAAAATAGCCGAGAAAATGCTCAATGGTTTTTCCCAGTTCAACGGGCAACTTTTTGATTCTGTATGCATATTCATAAAAAGACAGGGGCTCAAATTCAAACCCCGCATCAGAAAGTCTGCCGAGCAGCCTCTGCCTTTCAACTTTCAGGGGATTGACCCTTATGATATGCTGTTTGCCCATGCCCTGCCATAATTGCATCCAGGTGGCTATTTCCTGCTCCCCGATGAATTGCTTTAAGAATTGTGCAAGTTCGTAGTTTTTACCTATTCTGTCATCCATCGGGAAAGAATTTATATTATCAATACCTGAAGCTGCTTCCTCCGATAAACTCCCTTATGATGGAAGTGGGCGGCAGTTCTGCAGGCATTATACCCATAAAATGGGACAGAAAATTCAGAAGTCTGAGCGCATCTGCATACTCGCGCTCTGACGAATCAATGACCCTCAAGAACGGCTCTGCATATCCCTTCAACACGGCGAGTTCGTGTACAAGGGCAGAATTAAACATGATATCCGCTTCCTCCTGAAATGGAAATATATACTTTTCCTCTCCTCTCAGCACAGAAGGCCACATCCTTATGGTTCTCAATGCAGAATGCCCTCTGAAAAGTCTGTCTCTTACTATTCTTCTGATTAAACGGGCCTCTCTCGTGGGTATTCTATTCACAGAGTCGATATTCAACTGTGTCAAAGCAGATACGTATATTTTGAATTTCACAGCAGCTGGTATTTCCGATGTTAACTGAGGATTCAGACCATGGATACCCTCTACTATGAGAATATCATTCTTCCCGAGGCATAGCTCGGCACCCGGCCTTTTCTTTCCTGTGTGAAAATCAAATTTAGGTATTGTTATGGATTCGCCTTTAATAAGCTTTCTCAAGTGTTCCTGAAGAAGCGCATGCTCTATTGCATCAAAGCTGTCAAAATCGGGATTTCCGTTTTCATCCAGCGGAGTTTTCTCTCTATCAACAAAGTAATTGTCCGTGGAGAGTGACCTTGGTGTCAATCCATCTGCCCTTAAATGTATTCTCAATCTCTTTGCAAAAGTAGTCTTGCCAGATGAAGAAGGCCCTGCAATGAGCACAATCTTTACCACGTCCTTTTTCTCGTAAATAGCATCTGCGATTTGAGATATCTTTTTCTCATGCATGGTTTCCTGAATCTTTATTATTTCCGAAAAGTCTCCTTTTGCAATCAGGTCGTTCAAATCACCGACATATTTTATCCCAAGGGCATTAACCCATTTTTTGGACTCCTGAAAGGTTTTGAATAACTTAACCCTATCCGGTATGGTGGCAAGCTTATCAGGGTTGTCTGAAGCGGGCAGCACTATGAGAAATCCCGGAGGATACGGAACAACGTCAAAGACCTTTAGCATCCCCGTGTAAGGCAGCAAAGGTCCTGCGAAATATGCAAAATAATCGTCCATTGTGTAAACAGGTATTCTTTCCTTTGAAAGATACTTTATAAGTCTGATGTCATCCTGCCTTTCAAATTGTCTTAATTTTTCTATTATTTCTTCTTTTGTAAATTCCTGCTTCAATATTTGAAGATTTTTAGAAACCGCCTGTTTCAGCTTTGTTTTGAATTCATCTATATATGTATAGGGATAAATTCCTTCTATTTCCCCGTAAAGCGCATCTCCGTAAGAATGCTTTATTTCAACCCTGTAATTAGGATTCATCTGTCTTGCCACATAGGCGGATAGAAAAGCCAGTGTCCTTTCGTATGTCCTTCTGCCTTCCCCTTTTGATTTGAGTCCCAAAATTTCACAGTTCTGGACATCTTCTTCCACATCATCCAGAAATCCTGTCAGCTGATTTTTTACAATTGCACAGGTGTTTGGATAAGATAATTTATCCTTATCTATAATATCGAGCAATCTCTTTTTCATTACCGCCTCCCAAATTTCTTTTCCAATTCTTCCATCGAAATTTTAAATACAAGAGGCCTCCCATGCGGACAGAAGAAAGGCACATCACATGCAAACAATTCGTCAAGAAGATTTGACATGGCCTCGCTGCTCAGCTTTTGCCCCGCCTTTATTGCAGCCTTGCAGGCTATTGTTTTCAAAAAGTATTGATATTTATCCGGTAAATAAGCATTTTCATCCATTTCATCGAGTATGCTTAAAAAAACATCCTTGTCCATAGATTCAAAAACGTCAGGAACCGCGTCAATAACGACACTCTTTCCTGATAACTCTCGTATCTCAAATCCAAAACTTGAGAGCAACGCATGTGAATCCTTGAAAAGCTCCCACTCCCTATAGTTCATTTCAACGACAATGGGAAACAAAAGGCCTTTTTTATGCACATTTTTTTTCTTCAGCTTCTCATATATTATTCTCTCATGCGCTGCGTGCTGGTCCACGAATATAATCCCCGATTCAATTTCAGCCATAATGTATGCATCATGTATTTGAAATATTCTCTGAGGCGTATAAGCGAAATCCCGCTTTTCATCTTTTTCCCCAATGGGCAGCTCTCCGAATTCAAGCTGCCTGCCGCTTCTTCCTTCAAAACCTTTGTATTCGCGGAACTGCGCCTCTTTGACAACACCAAAAGAAGCAGGCTTTTGAGTGGCAAAAATATCCTTTCGCTCGCTCAACAGAGCTCTTTTTACGCCCTCTACAATAAGTGAGAACAAGGCCTTTTCATCATAAAACTTAACCTCTTTTTTCTGGGGGTGTATGTTAAAATCAAACAGAGCTGGCTCTGCATCTATGAAAACTATATAATCCGGATATACGTTTTCCTGGGCATATGCAACTTTAACGGCTACATGGACAAATTTCAGGTCAACGGGCCGCCTGTTCACAAATGAAAGCTGGGTACGGCTCCTACCTTTGATATACTGTGGCTTTCTTACAAAACCATACACACTCAAGCCCTCTCTTTCAACCGAGAACGATAACATTTCACGCAGAAAATCCGGGCCCTGTAGATCAACCAATCTTTCTGCTTCTGAATTGACAGCACGCTCATTGAGTGCATCCTTCTCGTTAATGACAAGCTTTATGGAAACAGAAGGATGAGCAATGGCATACTGCCTTACAATGCCGGCTATCTCCCTTTCCATCTTCTTTTTCGAGGATAGTACAAATTTTCTTCTAACAGGCATATTGTGAAAAAGATCACTTACTTCAACTATTGTACCTTTATACCTTGAATGCGGGACTATGCTGACAAGTCTGTCATCATCGAATACAGCCTCCCATGCAGACTCGTTCTGTCCCGATATAATCCTGACTTTACCTG
>JALTEL010000520.1 GCA_027073945.1 Caldifarciminota bacterium
AGGAATATAATTTCTTAAAAAAGATATCACAGAAACATAAAATATGTATTGGTATGAAGAGGGGACTTCTTGGAGACCTTACAGGTGAATATATCTGGTTCCTTATTCCAATCTATGGAGATAATGCAAAAGAGATTGGCAATGCAGTGGCAATGGAAGCAACATCAGAGCAAGGCACAGGGAAGGCAACATACTTTTTCAGGATTGTAGGCAGAGATGAATATCAGGTATTATCTATGGAAGAAATGGATGAGAGAGCCGATGATTTTATCAAAAAAATAAACAGATGTATGCTTGCCATAAATTTTAGAAGGGAACCGATATATCTACCTGATGAAAGGTTAGAAGAACCACAGTATCTCAAATACAGATTTGCCGTTCAGAAAATACCTTCCCTTAAAATCCTGCGGAGTTTATTCATTGGCAGGGTCATTCATAGTTCACCTGAACAGTGGCAGCAAGATGTTATGGACTTATTAAAATTCAATGTAAGCAGTAAAGATGATAAAGAAAAATGGAAATAAAAATGGCGATACGGCGGCAAAAACAAAAGAAGGAGGTGATTGATAGGCAGATATTTTAAGGATTTATGGAAAAATTACCCATATCCAAGGTTTTCACTAAAGGGTGGGGTGAAATCATAGGATACAGGGAAAAGAAAACAAAACTTACTACCCAAAAAGGAGAAAATAATGAAAAAGAGAATTGCAACAATGATAATAACATCAGCAGTACTTGCATTTTTGGTGGGTTGTGCAATGCTGTCAAGTAAGGTTCCGGGTGGAGGTGCAGTAAAAGGCTCAGCTAAAAAAGCATTTACTGAAGGAAAAATTGAAGTGCAGGAAGTGAAGATGGTAAAAACAGAGCTTAATAACAAGGATGCTTCAAGTAATCTTAAAGTAACTGGAAAGGCTGTATATCATCCAGCAAAGGTTGGCGCAAAGTCTTTTAAAGACTATATTGCAGAGCATGGCATAGTTGTTCACTTTTACGATGCCAGAGGAATGAAATTGCCTTTTAAGGTAGATATAGGTAGTTACGGTGAATATGGCAAATCTGAGAATGTTAAGCCAAATGAGCCATTTCCATTTGAAGGTGAGACAGGAACTGGTTATATTGGTATGAGCAATTTCACAAAAGCCGTTTCTTGTAAAGCCAAAGCTTGGTAAGATTTGATTTCATTGGATAATGAAATATACAGAAACGGATAAGTGATCTGCAGGTTCTAAAAAACAAAATGCCGCCGTATTGCCATAAAATTTTTTGTTAACAAAGGAGGAATTATGAAAAAAAATCTTATTATAATTACATTTTTAATGGCAGTTATACCTATAGTATTATCAGGCCAATGGAACATTGAAAATGTGGACACAGCAGGAACAGTTGGAGTAAAATGTTCCATTGCTGTGGATTCAAGTGGTTATCCACATATTAGTTACAGGGATGGCGCACTTAAGTATGCCCACTGGGATGGGAGTCAGTGGCAAACAGCATTTATAGAAACTACTGAGAGTGTCTATGGGGTAACCTCAATTGCACTTGATAATAATAATAACCCTCACATTACCTATGAATTATCGGGTCAGCAACTCTGGCACGCCTGGTGGGATGGCTCAAATTGGCAACAGGAAGGGGTAGATTCTCTACCCAATAATGCAGTAGATGTCGGTTATTGGAATTCAATAGCATTTGGCACCGATGGTTATCCACGAATTGCGTATACATATAGCGTTGGGAGCCCTGCAGTTTGTTATCTAAAATATGCTTACAAGGATGTATCGGGCTGGCATACCCAGATTGTTGATAGTCTTATAAATGATGAATTTCAGTATGTCTCAATGGCATTAGATAATTCCAATCACCCACATATAAGTTATTATGATTGGAACGTCAACGACTTGAAGTATGCATTTTTAGAGGTATCTCTCGGTGATACACTTTGGACAAAGGTATATGGAGGTAGTAGCTATGATGTGGGGGCTTCAGTTCAGCAAACCACAGATGGGGGTTATATCATTGGTGGTAGGACAAACTCTTATGGTCCTGATACCCCAAATTATCCCAATGCTTATCTGATAAAGACAGATTCTCTTGGCGATACACTCTGGACAGGAAATTATAATGGAAGCAGTAATGTAGATGTATGTTATTCTGTTCAGCAGACCTCTGACAATGGTTACATTCTTGTGGGATATTCATTTGGATATCTATATGGTTATGACGATGTTTTTCTTGTGAAGACAGACTCTCTGGGTAATGCTTTGTGGCAAAAAGGCTATGGAGATTCTACAAATGATGAAGGTAAGTCTGTTCAGCAAACCGCAGATGGAGGATATATCATTACAGGAAGATGTGATGGACCGGTATGGACACCAGGTGGAAATGTATATCTTATAAAGGCAGATTCCATTGGTGATACACTCTGGACAAAGGTATACGGAGGTGATTCCACAGATTATGGCAATTCTGTTAGACAAACTTCTGATGGTGGATATATTATAACCGGATATACAAAATCTTTTGGTGCGGGTGAGGCAAATGTATGGCTTTTGAAAACAGATTCTCTTGGCGATACACTCTGGACAAAGGTTTATGGAGGTGATTCCACAGATTATGGCAATTCTGTTAGACAAACCTCTGATGGCGGATATATTATAGTTGGGAATACAAAATCTTTTGGTGCGGGAGAGCAAAATGTATGGCTTTTGAAAACAGATTCCATTGGTGACACACTCTGGGCAAAGGTTTATGACTACTGGTATAGCAGTGGTGCAAGTGATATCCAGATAACGCAAGATAATAATTATATTATCACCGGAGGTTGCCGTATATCTTCGTCTGATAGCCTTGATGTATTGCTAATGAAGATTAACCCTTCGGGAGATACACTCTGGACAAAAACCTTCGGCGGTAATAGTACTGATGGGGGTGCGTCTGTTCAACAAACATCTAATGGTGGATATATTATAGCAGGATATACAAAATCTTTTGGAGCAGGGGATTATGACGCCTATCTTATTAATGTTAAACCTGATATGTCAATCTGGCATACTGAGAGGGTGGATACTGCTGGTGGCGTAGGAGAATTTTCTTCTATAGCCCTTGATAGTTTAAATAATCCAGATATAGCCTATTGGGATGGTTCCAATTCTTATCTCAAATATGCTCAATGGAATGGAACAAACTGGCAAATAGAGGTAGTGGATAGTCCTGCATATGTGTACAACCCATCTATTTCTATGGTCCTAAATGTACAGGATAATCCTCATATTGCTTATATGGGAGAATGGAATGCTCTTAAATATGCCCACTGGGATGGGATAAATTGGCACATAGAAGTAGTTGACTCCAATGTTTCCAGTGAATGGGCATCTCTCAAAATAGATAATAACGGTTATTCCCATATCGCTTACTATGATGGAGATTCAACAAATCTTAAATATGCAAAGGGAATTCCGTCCGGAATAGAAGAAAGGTTTACAGTAAAAACATCGTCTGAATTTTTCTGTGTATATCCAAATCCATTCAGAAGAGGGGCTTCCATCCAGTATACACTTCCTTCACTTCAGAGGGTAAATCTGAAAGTTTACAATATTGCAGGCCAGTTAGTAAAGACCATTGTTAATAATAAAACACAGACAGAGGGAAAACACACTTTATATTGGGATGGCATCAACAATGATGGCAAAAGATTACAAAACGGAGTATACTTCTTATATTTACAACGAGGTGATATGAAAAATATTAAGAAACTTATATTTTTAAGATGACAAATAAGGAGATTTGAATAATGCCTGGATATATGCACCCCTGTAGATATTGTGGAAAATTGGTTCCACCTGATGCGAATGTTTGTCCGTATTGTGGCAAGGTAAATCCAACGGGACCATTAAGATGCCCACAGTGCAGGTCTCCCATTCAAAAAAATTATGCAGTCTGCCCTAATTGTGGGTTAAATCTTAAAATAAAATGCCCTCATTGCGGGGAAGAAACATTCTTTGGAGACTATTGCGATAAGTGTGGAGAGAGACTTATAGTTGTATGTCCACATTGCAAAACAGAACAACCACCAATAGGGGATAAATGTATAAAATGTGGCAAACCACTTATGGAAAAGAGTGAATGAGTAGATGAGTTGAAAAAGCAGTAGCGAGGTATGAGTAGCAAGCATATAGGGAAAAGAGAAGACAAATGAGATTGCTTCGCAAAACTACAAGCAAGTAGAGGCACTCGCAATGACACCGCTTTTTCCGTCATTGGGAGGAGCGTAGCGACGAAGAAGTCGGAGATGTGAGTAAGTGAAACAAACGAACAACCTCACAGGTTTTTCTCTCATTGTCATTGCGAGGGACGAAGTCCCGTGGCAATCTCACAGGTGGGGAGGAATTATTGCAAAGTGGGTAGCGGTAAATGATAACTTTTTTGGATTATAAGCCCTTAAAATGGGGGGAGGCAAGCAAAAAATTGATAACTATATCAAAACCAGTGGATTAAAAGAAAATCCACTAAAGATTTTTGACAATACTACTTATTGAACAAAGGAGGTAATTATGGGAGAAGGTAAACTTATAAGTTTTACAGACAACTACGCAGATAACAGCACAGAAGCAGGATTCCAGTTTACATTTTTTTGTGACCACTGCAAAGAAGGATACAAAACAAGGTTTGTAGAATCAAAGAGCTATAAGAAAGGGCGGCTTTTAAGAGGACTTGGAAGGATTGCAGGTGCTGCTGCACAGATAACAGGGAAATATAATCTTGGTTATGGTTTAGAAAGAGGTACAGATGCAATCTCTGAGAGATTTCAGGGTATGTCCCCTGAATGGCATAAAGAACATGAAAAGGCATTTGAAGAGGCACAGAATGAGGCACAAGGACATTTTCACAGATGTCCAAAATGCACAAAATGGGTATGCGAAAACTGCTGGAATGAACAAGAAGGGCTTTGTATAGAATGTGCTCCAAGGGTAAATGTTGAAATCGCAGCAGCAAAGGCAGCAATGACAAAGGAACAGATATGGAAGAAGGCAGCCGAGACCACAACATTCACAGGGAAGGTAGAAAGCAAGGTAACAATCTGTCCTGTATGTGGGAAACCTGCTGGGAATGGTAAGTTTTGTGTAAATTGCGGTGCGCCTTTAGAGATGATAAAATGCCCAAAATGTGGAGCAGAAAATCCTCCTGGAACAAATTTTTGCGGGAACTGTGGAGCAAAATTAATATAAGGTTAAAGGTTAAAAGTTAAGAAAAAATTGGTTAATTTGCTTTCAGCGTATATTTGCCTGCGGCGTTATTACACTTCGTTGTGTATTACGCTACGCTGTTAACAACAGCCGTTTGCCGGTGGCAGGTAGCAAAAAGATAGGCTAAGGCTGAGGTTAAGAAAGGATTAGTGAATGAGTAGATGGGTGGAAAAAGCAGTAGCGAGGGATGAGTAGCGAGTATATAGGGAAAAGAGAGGATGAGAAAGAAACGGTAATGGGTAAGAGGATAAAGACAGGTTGAGGCTGAGGTTAAGGTTAAGAAAAGATGAGTGAATGAGTAGATGAGGGAAAGAATAAGGGCTTCCAGTATTGTCATTGCGAGGGACGAAGTCCCGTGGCAATCTCTCAGGTGGGGAAATCACAGCTCCCAGCATTGTCATTGCGAGCCTGCCAGAGGCAGGCGTGGCAACCTCACAGGATGGGTGGAGTTATTGAAAAAAAAAAAAAGAAGGAGAATGGTGATTTGCTTTCAGCGTATATTTGCTTCGCGTTATTTACCTTCGGTGTTATTTGTTGTAAACAAGATTTTCGGTAAGGGGTAAGAGGCAAGAGGTAATAGGTGATGAGTAGATGGGTTTATTGAGTTGAGAGTGATAATAGGGTATAGAAAAGGGGAAAGACAAGAACGAAGAAGGGAGAATGAAGGACGAAGAAGGCAGAGGAAAGCAAAAAAGACAGCCGTTTGCCGTTGGCAGTTAGTAAAAAATTAAGGTATAGTGGATGGGGTATAGGGTATGGAGAAAAGAGAAAGACAAAAAATGCAAAATTACTATACCCAATACCCTATGAGCCATACCCTTTCCGTCAGCGGAAAGCGGTAGGCGGTCAGCGTGCTTACTTCTCAGTTCCCGCATTCTCACTTCCGCATTCCGCATTATTTTGAACACGAAACACGGACACGCCTCACAATTTACGCCTAACG
>JALTEL010000521.1 GCA_027073945.1 Caldifarciminota bacterium
TCCGTACAGGGTTTGAAGCGGAAGTACTCAAGAATATGTCAATAACCATGCCCGCATTCAAGAAGTTTCATACTGATACTATTGAAAAGATGAGGGCTTTTGAATTTGAAGACCCATGGGACGACAGACGTTATTTCAGCGGCGGTGATAATCAGATTGCCGGAGTAGGAGACGGATTTGCTTTAAATTCTCCTCCGTGGATTGATACGGTAAAATCTCTGTACAACGATTTCCCTGTTTACGGAAGTATCTGTGAGGCTCAGGAAGAAGGCTGGCGTATTATCGGTTCTGAAAATATGTATCTCTGGATGGGACTGTATCCGGAAGAATTGGGTAAATTTATTGCCAGGGTTGGAGAGTTTGTCATTGAGATGACAAAGGCCCAGATAAAAGCGGCTGACGGGTTACTGGCTGGAATGGTTATATGGGGCGATGTTGCCTACGTAAACGGGATGCTCTTTTCCCCTGATTACTGGAGAGAACACTTCAAGCCTGTTGTGAAAGAAATAACCCATGTTTGTCATGAGAATAATATACCGGTAATTTATCATGGCTGCGGAGACGCCAGGGCCATTTACAAGGATTATATCGAGATAGGTATTGATTCCTATAATCCCCTTGAGGCAAAGTCCGGTCTGGATGTTATTGACCTGCGGAAAGAGTACGGTCACAGTATGGGGTTCTGCGGAAATATGGATGTTATGAAGTGGGCGGATCTCCCTATGGACGAGCTTAAAGCATATGTCCTGCGGAAATTGAACGCCGGAAAAGGGGGAGGTTTTATTTTTCAGTCAGACCACTCTGTTCCCCATTCGGTGTCTGGTGAACGGTACGATTACGTTGTGAAACTTGTCAGGGAATATGGGAACTATCCTCTTAACCTTGGTGAGTATGATATTCCGGAGCTTGGTTAATATGATAGAAAGTCTACGTTATAATTATCTGAATTATTGCGGACGGGAGGTATGGTGTTAATACAGAAATCAAATATCCCAATTCTTGAAATGAAAGATGTCAGTAAGGTTTTCCCCGGAACAATAGCGGTTGATAAGGTTAACTTTGCGGTTAAACCCGGGGAAATTCATGCGTTGATTGGTGAAAATGGAGCCGGAAAGTCGACCCTCATGAAAATGATTGCCGGCTCTTTTAATGATTACACCGGAGAGATACTGATAAATGGAGAGCATGTTTCTCTGTACTCTCCTTCAATGGCAAAAGAGAATGGAATAGAGATGATCTACCAGGAACTGAGCCTTGCAAAACCGATAACCATTGCAGAGAATGTTTTAGCAGGGAGAATTCCTGTTAAGAAAAAAATCTTTCTGGATATGAAGCAGTTGGTAGAACGGACCCGTGCTGTTCTTGCTATGGTACGGCTTGACTATTTAGATCCGTTGAAAAAGGTGGAAGATCTCAGCCAGCATGAAGCCCAGCTTGTTGAAATTGCCAAAGCACTGGGAAATAAACCAAAAATTCTTGTTATGGATGAACCGACTTCAGCGTTATCCCGGGAGGAGGTAGTACTCCTTTTTGACATAATAAAACAGCTGAAAGCCGGGGGAGACCTTTCAATAATCTATATTTCCCATCATCTGCCTGAAATATTTGAAGTTGCTGACAGGGTCACTGTTCTGAGGAATGGAAAGCATATTGCCACAAAGGATATAAACAGCGTTACAACTGAAGATCTTGTAGAAATGATGGTAGGCAGAAAAATGGATGCCATGTTTGCCGAGCGGAAAAAAGTACTCGGTTCCCGCAGGATACAGGTTAATGGTTTGAGCCGGTACGGTTTTTTCCATGAAATATCATTTCATGTACAAGCCGGTGAAGTTGTGGGAATTGGAGGCCTTTCGGGAGCAGGAAGATCCGAGCTGGGGAGGTCAATTTCAGGAGTTGACCCTGTTGATGACGGAGAAATTCTGCTGAACGGTGAAAAGGTTGTGTTTAAGGACATGGGGGCGGCAATAGAAGCAGGGGTCGGCTACTTGACAGAAGACAGAAAATCCCAGGGACTGGCTCTCAGGTTGTCATTAAGTGAGAATATTGCTTCAACTCTTATTCCCCGTCATACGAGATATTTTATGTATAATGAAAAACTCAGCTTTTCTGTTGTTGATGAACAGATTGCTGATTTAAATATAATGCCTCCTGTTCCGGCAATGTCCGTGAGCAATTTTTCCGGAGGAAACCAGCAGAAAATTCTGTTGGCAAAATGGCTGGCTATTAAACCTCAGGTATTGATTCTTGATGAGCCAACAAGGGGTGTTGATATAGGTGCAAAGGTAATCATTCATAAAACCATTGAAAAACTGGCAGAAAACGGAGCAGCGGTCATTCTCATTTCTTCAGATTTACCTGAACTTGTCGGCTTGTCCGATAGAATCATGATTATGAGGAAGGGACATTTTATAAGGGAAATGGCCAGAAGTGAGTGTACAGAGGAATCTGTTCTTCTTGCTGCAAACAGTGAAGGAGGAGCACTATAATGGCAATGGTTGAAAAAACAGACAATCGTATACTGAAACAAAGTGTGGTAAATACTATTCTGGAAAAACTGGGTGTGTATGTTATTGCCATTGGTTTGGTATTGATAGGGTTTCTTGCTTTTGGAAACAGATTCTTGAGTTTCAGTAATTTTGTAAATATGCTTGATGCAATAACGCTTCTTGGAATTGTTTCTGTTGGAGTATCTTTTGTTATCTACTCCGGACAGTTTGCAGATTTGTCAGTACCTTCGGTAATGGCCTTCTCCGGTATTATTGCTGTGCAGTTTCTAGGATCCGGTATTGTTCCGTCAATAATCGGCGGTCTGCTGGTGGGGCTTGTCATAGGTATTATAAACGGAATCGTTATTGGAAGATTCCGTGCAAATCCAGTTATTTGGACCTTGGCAATGGCTTTTGTTACAAAAGGACTCATGCGGTGGATATGGCTGAACAAGCAGATATACCCGGATGTAAAAGGGGGGGGGACAGGTGCCGGACATGCTTTTATTATGCTGTACCGAGCTAATATTTTTGGAAATGTATCAGTAAGCCTTTTTATTATGCTCCTGCTGGTTGTTATTGGACAGTTTGTGTTAAAAAAAACGAAATACGGCCGTCAGCTAAAGCTTATCGGTTCTAATTTTGAGGTAGCTAAAATGACGGGAATCAAGGTTCCGCGTCTTGCAGAGTCAGCATATGTTATTTCAGGTTTGCTTTCATCTGTTGCAGGAATTTTCCTGGCATCTTTGGGTAAAGTAGGAGCTTACTATCAAGGTGAAGGATACGATTTTAAAGCTGTTACAGCAATTGTAATCGGAGGAATGTCTCTTGCCGGAGGCAGAGGAAGTATTGTCGGTGTTCTCGGCGGTGTACTGGTTATTGGTTTATTGGGAAATGTTATGACATTGATGGGGATAGATACTTTTTCGCAGAGTGTTGTAACAGGAACAATTTTTATCGTGGTTGTTGGAGTAAACGCACGATCCATAAGAAAACTCGGGAGGGATGATGCGTAAAAGGGAAAGTTTAATCACATGGGCAGATGATAACCGGATTTATCTGTTATTAATTGGTATTTTTTTATTCATGGCTCTCTTTGCCCCCCATTTTCTGGGGCTGAGGAATATGACAAATATTCTGCGGAGTTCCAGCATGAATGCAATGGTAGCCATCGGATTTACTATTGTACTAATTACAAGACAGTTTGATCTATCGATTGGTTCGATCATAACACTGGGAGCTGTTTTTTCTGTAGGATTCCGTTTGTCACTTGCGTCACATGGAATAGATCCTGCTGCTGCTTGGTTTCTGGCATTTCTTATCGCAGTGTCCGCAGGCGTTCTTGTCGGATTTGTAAACGGTTTTCTTGTAACAAAGCTGAAGATAAATTCCTTTATAGTAACCCTCGGTACAATGATTATTGTACAGGGAATTGTCTATATGTATTCAGATTCATCATTGAGTGCTACAAGTCCTGTGGATTTTGCGCTGTCTGATTTTTTAAGGAATCCCTTGTCAGCAAAGCTGCAGCTGTTCTCACCGAGAATTTTGGCTACAATTGTCATGGTTACCTTGTTTGAAATTATCGTGTCAAACACAGGTAAGGGACGGAACTTTTTTCTGGTCGGCGGAAATAGAGAAACAGCCTGGCTGGCGGGAATTAATTCGGACTTCTATGTTACTGTCGGATTTATGATTTCAGGAGGTTTAGCTGCAATGGGAGGAAGCCTTGCTTCGATGGAGATGAGTTCAGCTCCTCTTGATCTCGGTGTGTACTCTCTTATGATAATAATAGCTGCGGTAATAATAGGCGGTACATCCATGACAGGCGGTAAGGGCAGTGTTTTAAAATCTGCTGTTGCAATTCTGATGCTTGAAACATTGTTTAACGGTTTAAACCGTTTCCGGGTTGGAAGCGAAGTAAAAATATTCATAAGCGGTGCCATATTGGCCTTTGTGGTTCTTTATGAGGCATATTCGCTTTACCGGCATGACCAGATAAAAGGGCAGAGGGCGGAGCTTATGAAAGAAGTGGAAACGTTAAAACTAAAAAAATTAAATAAAGGAGGTGTATGATCATAATAGAAAAATAGTTTAAGTACGTAAGAGAAATATTAAAAGAAAGGAGTTTATTGAAATGAAAAAATTGTTAGTGGTTTTATTGGTTCTTTCGTTAAGCAGTTTTGCTTTTGCGAATGGAAGTTCAGAACAGAAGTCAACAAAAAAGATAAATGGGATGACCCCGGCTGAAAACCTTAAGTGGTCTCTTGCTGTTGATATTTCCAAAGTTAAATCAAGCGACGGGCAGCCTTTGCTTCTTAAACTTGAAAATAAAAAAATACCTCCCCGTCCTGCTGATCCCAGTGCTCTTCCAAAAACAGATCCTGGTCATTGGTATGATATGGAATATGCCGGTTGGAGTGCAAAGAAGATAAATATTCCGGAGTCTCCAAAAAACGGTGCAAGAGGGAAAAAGATTATTGTTATCATAAATGGTGACCACCCTTATCTGACTGCCTACAGTCAGGGTGCATACAAGGTTGGTGGGGCGTATCAGATGGATGTTACCATTCTTTCACCAAACTGGGATGTTTCCGTACAGAACCAGATGCTGGATGAATCAATCGTTGATAAACCTGATATGATCATTCTTGTTCCTCTGGATGCCAAGGTTGCTGTTCAGCAGATACGGAAAGTTAATCAGGCCGGTATCCCTATTATTGTAAGTAACATGCTTCCTGAAGATGAAGGTATGAAGTATTGTATTGGCTGGACAGGACCTGATGACTGGGGACAGTTTAGAATGCTTGCACGGGTATGGGCTGACAAACTCGGTAAAAAAGGCGGCGTTGCATACATACGGCATGCTCCCGGCGGATCACCCTACTTTGCAAGAACATACGGGCCTATATCAGAACTTTCTACCTATGCTCCAGATATTAAAACTCTCGATATGCAGGCTCCCGGATTTAAAGCTGAAGATTCCATGAAAGTTGTTTCCGACTGGCTAACAAGATTCGGCGATAAGTTAAAAGGAATTTGTGCAGCTGATGATTCTGCTCAGGCTATTGGAATAATTGAAGCCTTGAAAAAAGCAGGACGAAAAGATGTTGTTGTTGTAGCAGCAGGTAACAGCAAAATTGGAATGGACGCAGTAAAGGCAGGAAACATTTATGCTATTACGTATCAGTCAGCTGAAGCCGATGGAGCTGCTGCTGTTAAAATGGCTGCAGACTGGTTTGACGGATTAAAGATCCCCCCTGTACGTTATCTTCCAAAACATATTATTACAGCAAAAGATGTTGACAAATTTATGCCGGCACAGTGGTAAATATTTACTTTTGAACAATATCCCCTCCTGTTTATGGAGGGGATTTTTTTTGTATTTTCATCTCAAAAAATAAAGATAAAAATCTACATAAAATAGAATTAAAATACAATATTTCAATTGAATTCTCTCTTACTATATTTAAAGACAATAAGGTAAGAGGGGTAATAAATGAGTCATTATCATGTGGAAGTCCTTCCGCCGCGGCAGGACGTTGAGAATCTTGAAGAACGGTTTGAAAAGTTTTCAATAAAGTATAAACGGGTAATTGATGCAGGATATACTGTGTGTATTACTGACAATGCCATGGGAAATCTTTCTTTTCAGGGTACAGAGATCATTGAAGAATACTCACTCCCTGTGCTG
>JALTEL010000522.1 GCA_027073945.1 Caldifarciminota bacterium
GATTGTATGTTAAAGGAGCAGATTCTGAGAAAATCATAAAAAGTAATTATTATTATGACCCTTTTGATATTTGGTCTTTTAATATTTTTACAAAAGATCAGATTAAAACAAGTAAAAAAGAAGACTGGCTATTATCCCCATCTAGATATGTTAAATTTCTCCCTAATGATTCCGTGGTTATCTCCGCAAGATTTGATGTAAATCAATTGAAGAACAATAATCCAATATTATTGCCAAGTGATAAAGATAGAAAATTGCTAAAGGATTATCTTATGGAACATTGTCTTAAACTTGGAGTGGATTAAATGGTAAATCATTTTACTTTATGCATGCATGAAAAAAACTGCTTAAAGGTAGTTGAAAAAATTATGGAGATTTATAAAAATGAAACTTAACAAAGAATTTTTTATTGGAACTGTAATATTGTTTTTGTTATTGATACCGTTGACAATTGCAGAGCCATACATATATGAATACAATGCTGTTGGAAGAATTGTAGGAGATTCCGCAAATGAGCTTGCAAAACAATTGGGTAACCATAAACTTATTTTAACTCATTCCTCTTTTTATGATGAATTTATAAGAGAAGGTGGAGGATACAACCATGATTCTTCTAAAATTAGAAATATATTAAATAATGAATTTTTAGGTTATAACTATTATTATTTTAATTATTGGCAGCATATAACAAATGATTTACCAAATTATAAGAAGAATGAGGTTGTAGTTATAAATGGTGAAAAGGGAAGCGACAACAAGCATTTAAGGCCACTTATTAGTGAAAATCAACCTTATAAAGAACTTTCACCAAATTATGTAAGAAATTGGCAGGAATCATTTGAACAGAAAAATCCTCTCCTAATACTTGATGGTCCTTATGCAGGCTCATATTTACCAAAAAAAGATTCTTTTATATCAAGATTAACAAGAGATTCTACAATCATAGCACCTTCAACTTATAATTCTAGGAAATTTCCAATTTCATTATTATGTTATTTATATAATGGTACGACCATAGGTGAATCTTACAGAAATGCAAGAAATTTTTATTATAATCTTTATGGTGGAGATGATTATCCCAACTTAGTCATGAAATCTTACAATTTGTATGGTGATCCTTCTCAATTAATACATATGAAAGGATACAATAGGGATGAGATAATGACTGACTGTTATAATCTATTGCATAATGAGGATGAAGGGGTAGAATATATTGGAAAAGAGAATGGTTATAATAAGTTTAGAAAGCACTTAATATATGAAATTAATGATTTTAGTATAGACAATTACGGTAATTATGATATTGTTAAAATTCCTGGAACTACTCAAAGAGAAGAATATTATCAAGCCGTTCTTCCAATGTCAATAAGAATTACTAAGTTTCCAAGGTCAACAGTATTTATGAATATTACTGTAGATGAAGTAAGTGATGGTTTTGTTTTTATAGCAAATGTTCCTTCATATTTTTATGAATATAAGAACAGAACTTGTTATGAAAACAATACAAATTACTCAATATCATTCAGTGATACTTACACAGATCTTAATCATAATCTAATTGCAAGAATTGTGCCAATATCAATAGAAAATTGTAATGAAGGAAAATTAAAATTATTTAGAAAAATAAGATATAGTGTTGATTATATTACAAAGAGTCCTGTTATTTTTACATCAGTTACATATCCTCCTGAAGTACACTCTGGAGAGAACATATTGATAAAAAGTGAAATAATGAATATAGAAAATGAATCAGTTAATGGAACATTAAGGT
>JALTEL010000523.1 GCA_027073945.1 Caldifarciminota bacterium
TGTAGTGGAGGCCGCTGTAAACGGCACTGCCCAGTTGCACTAAGCTAATGGATGGTTCGAGAGAAATCACTGACTTCAAAGTCCAAGTTAAAGGTGAAACGACGCTGATATTAAGTTGATGTTTCTTAGCAAAAACCTTAATTGGTGCGAGCAAGGACTTCTCAATGGCGGACAACTGCACTTTGGTTACACCATTGACGGTTGTTAGAATGGTTGTTTCAATGAGGTGCGATTGTAGACTAATACCAAGATTGGTCAAAAGATTATTTTTGATATAACCGGCGATGCGAACATCTTCGGTTTCTTGAACATTGACGATTGTGTTCGTGAAGAGAAAATCAGGTAAAATTAGTTGGTAATTCTCTTTTGCCAATTTGGCGAATAATTTGTCAATGTTCTTAAGAATGAATCCCTCTTGGTTGACAAATTGACCGTTAATTTGATGAAAACTTTGAATGGTGAAAGTGCCACTTTTCTTGGCCGGCAAAAGCTCGGCCGTATAACTGACGTCAGGGAAAATATAGATTAATTTAAACGCGTTTAGCATAACCACTACCCCAATAACTGATACAACAATCAAAGTTACCTTTAAGTATGGTCTAAATTCTAATTTTTATCAAGGGGATTTTTTAGCTTGTTGGGCAGCGAATCGCGACAAATTTATGAATGATTGCTGCAATCTCAAATTTCAATTTGTTTATCTTGTGAGTCCGCCGGGACTCGAACCCGGGACGCGCAGCTTAAAAGGCTGCCGCTCTAACCAACTGAGCTACGGACCCTCACTGACGATCCGTCATTATACCTAAATTAAGATTAAAAATCATCAGGCAACTTTTACTCATCTATCGTCATGACGCCAATAGCTCCAAGGATAACACCACCAATGAGAGAGATGATCCAGAAGAATCTATTAAGATAACCTGACCAACTAGCATCTGATACACAAACAATTCCAGTCTTAGTAAGAAGATAGTAAAGCAGAATGGTAGCGACAGTGGCAGCACCCGTTGCAATCCGTTTGGTTGCTATTGACCAAGAAAAGAGTAAGCTCATACCTAAGACGAGTAAAGCTTGAATGATGAGCAGGATGATTGGTAGGTAGCTGGTCCAATCAGCGGCACAGTTAGTCGTACTTATGCCTTTAACTTGACCTTGTTGATTCTCGGGAGTGTTGCTATTATCTTGGTTTTTTGTCTTATTGATAGTTCCAGTCGTCTGCTCATTATCGGCTTGAGTGCTCATTCCGAGTACTTGTCCGGTTGTTCCACTGGTTCTAGTATTCGCCCCAAGAACGGCTGGAGCGGCGGGGGTTGATGTCGTCGTCGTACTTGGTGTGGCAGTACCTCCCCCAATTGTATAGAGTGTAAGAGTTTCGGTCCAATTTCCGGCTCCATCAATCGCTTTGACTTTGATTTCCCATTCGCCATCTGCCAAATGATCCAGTTGAGTGCTGGTGGCACCGGCACTAACCGTTTTTCCATGGGCTTGAGCATTTGGATCAGACTTTAATTTCCAGCTAACGTCGTAGCGATCAATGCCGGCAGTAGCATCGGTGGCGGCAGTCCAGCTTAAATCAGCCGTGGGCAAAGAAAGATTACTGATGCTTAAGTTAGTCGGTCCTGGATTAGGACTAGTTTGATCCCACTTAACATTTTTTACGCCTACATCAGAAATGTTGCCAACTTTATCAATTGCTCGATAATAAAAAATGTGTTTATTTTCATCTGGAATTGACACTGACGTACTATAATCGGTCCAACTGCCACTGGTGCCATCCCATTGATATTGGATTTTATTTAATTGATAGTTGTCACTACCAGTTAAAGCAATTTTTGGTCGGGTAAGATACCAGCCATTATCTCCATCCGCATTAGTGGGGTCAATTGTCAAACTTACTTCAGGAATAGTCTTATCATAAATAATGGTGATTTTGTAAGTGTTCTCTATATTACCCGCTTGGTCAATTGCATGAGAAGCAACGGTATAGGTACCGTCATTAATTTTGTCAGCTGGCAGGGTATAACTCCAATTGTCGGTCCCATTAGCTTCAAATTGGACCTCAGCTGTTTGCCAATCTGTTCCATTCCACCATTTTGTTTCGGCGTCACTGCCAAAAGGGGTGTAACTAATTCCTAGTTTTACTTTGTCGATGGGAGAAACAGTATCACTAGCGGTGCCAGCAATCACCCCATCCCATGAATTAGTACTAGTTTTTTCACCATTAGCTAAGTTGTAGGTGGTAATAACGCTGGTGGGTGCAGTTTTGTCTACTATAAAATGCAGTCCTAGTGCATCTCTAAATTGATTAATACTTGGAATGTCTTTGCGCGTCGCTTGGTCATAAATTTGATGGGCGAGGTAATATTCGCCTTCACCAATGGTGCCAGTACAGTTGGTGAATGATTCTGGAGTAGTTAAATTATAAGTATTTAAGCCCCCTAAAACACTTCCAGTAGAGATGTCAACCAAGTTTGGGGTGTGTCTCCAACCACAAAGAGCGGGTGTATCACCATTGTGATTAAAAGCAAATGATCCATCTGTTTGAGCGGGAAAGATTACATAAGAATCTTGATACAGTTTGGCTGAAGGTAAGACATCTTGATAGTTGCCGGTAAAAGTTAATTGCGACAATGAATTAACGTAAGCAATCGGTCCACTAAATTTTCTGCCATTATCGTAGTAGACATGGAAGCCGTTTATTAATGTGCCGTCTTTATAGAATTGATGTTCAGCCGTAGGTGCTACCGTATCTATGAAGATGCTTTGAGTTTTGGTTGTGGTATTACCAGCTGTATCTGTAGCCACTACCGTCATTGTATAATTGCCGTCTGCCAGCACATCACTAATATTTGCCTCCCAATTGTTACCATTAACAGAGGCGGTATAATTATGTCCGCTTACGCTCAAGACGACACTATCTAAATTGGCGTCACTTACAGTCCCTACAATTTTTGGTGTGTTCCAGTTAGTAACAAATTTACCGGACTCAATTGTTCCGTCGGGATATTTAATTGAATCGACGGTAATGTTTGGAGATTGAGTGTCGATTACAAAATTAACCCACATTTTTTGATTAGTGTCTTCCCATGCTTTGTTTTGGACATCATCGTAGTCCCAAATTCGCAAACAATAGTGACCGTCTGGGATGCCTTCTCGCTTTAAGTTTCTTATTCCTGAAGCAACAGCCGGTACCACGTTATCATTCTTCCAGTAGCGGCCTAAGCTATCGCCATTAAACCTAAGATTAGTGTTATTTGAACAGTTGCCATTTTGGTCGGCTAAATACAAATCATAACGAGCTCTGGTGTAGCCAGATAGTAAATCAGTAACATTTATATTTAAAGAAATATAGTTGTGATTAACATAGTAAACGCCATTATTTTCTACTCCATTAACACTACCGTAATCAATGGTATATGTTGGAATTTGATCATCAATTTTTAGTAACTGTTTATGTACCAAACTCTCGTCATTACCAGCCAAGTCTGTACCGTAGTAGCATAGAGTATAGACGCCATTTCCTTTGGAGTTAACTGTGCTTGCAATGTTGGTATCATGAGAAGCTGTTCCCGTATAGGAACTATCTCCAACGCTAGGACAGCTAACGTCGTCGTTTAGTATTTGATATTTAATTGTATCATTAGATTGATCGCCGGTTGCAATCTTTAAGATGACATTATCATAGCTCTTATACCAACCATTACCATGCCAACCCCCATCTCCCACAATGTTCTTGGTTTCATCTAAATCTCCTTGCAAATACACTTCTGTAGTGGGTCTAGTGTTGTCAATAGTTATTGCTGTTTCTGTATAGTTTCCTGCCTTATATCCTTCAGAACTTGCCCCAGTACCTCTGTGCATCAAGGCACATATTTTATAAGTACCAGAAGCTAGGCCAGTCACATCCCAGGTTGTTGAGAATACATCCCCATTTTTTACTCCATCACTAAGATCATGATGATAGGGGGGCGTATATTGTTGTTGGCAAGTTTCCCCTGGAGGCGCATAACGAAATCTTACTCTGGATATGTCATATGGATCATATTTGGCTTCAACGGATAAAGTAACAATTTTATTTGTGCCTCCGTACATAGATGATGGAGTTGGAGATACAAAGTTTATGTATTTTTGACCCCCTTGAGGATGTGTATAGTCTACAATTCCAAGTAAACTTGAGTCGTAACTATTACATGTTAAACCTGTTAGTCCACTATTTGTTTTCCATTGTGAGCAGTTATGATTTACTTTATCTTCTATATCTTGATATTTTGTGACCCCCCAATCGTTATTAGTGGCATCTAATATATGAAGGCTGTCTAGATTACGTACTTTACCTCCTATCTTATTATTGTGGAATGTTATTTGCGATGCATCGGCAACAACATTATTCGAGTCAGACCAATCAACGCTGAGAGCATATTCGTCTGTATGAGACGCATTGGTGATGTTAGAGATTGCGTTCCCAGTTATTACAATACTTTGAGGAACAACAGTACTACCACCTGATGGTGTGACCTCAATTGCATGTGTCCATCCTGCTGAAGTAATATCATCTATTTTATTATTAATAATATGGACCCCACTGATTGCAGCTTGAACCATAATGCCATATGCACCATGCGTATCACCATTAGTAATATCCTCAATAATATTATTTTCAATATTTATGTCGCTAATAACGGCTCCAACATTAAAAATATGTATGGCCTTTATTGTGGCACCACTGTAAGTAGGATTTGTTATTCTTAATCCTTTTATTGTTGTATTGCCGGCATATACAACAATTTTGCCAACCACTGTAGATTCAGTGTTTCGTGGTGTTCCACCATTTGGATTGATATTTTCGTTGGCTCCAAGCAAAGTAATTGACTTATGGATTGTCAGATTTTCATTATAAGTGCCACTTGCTACCTTGATGGTATCTCCGGGGATGGCTGCATCAATAGCTGCCTGGATTGAGTTATAGCAGCTGTCTCCACCAACAATTCCCACTAGACCTGATGCAGAACAATCGGTATTAACAGGGTTGGGACTCGTTACTACGAAAATAGTCATATGATTGAGTGCTTGAATTGAAACCGTTTTTTCTTCTCCCCCATTCATTTTTTGTTTGGATTGATCGACTGTTTCAACTTTGTTTTTATCGGTTAAATCATTCGTATTTTCTGCATAAACGACGGTCATCTTTTTGTCTTGAATCTTGTCAGGTAAAGGGAGTTTAAGATCATAAGCAAATTCACCATCTTTCATGTTGCTAGTGATGTCGTAGGCAATGTTTGAAACAGCGCCAAGGTCCTTGACTTGCTTGTCCGTCAATTTTATTTCCTCTATAGTCAAATTACCCGAATCTTTTGGCAACTTGGTAAAGGTGACTTGAACTTTATCATTTTTTGGGTAGGTATAGCTAACACCTTTTTTGACCGATGCGGCCAGTGTATATTTTTCGCCATCAGCATACCAAAGTTGATCTGAATGGATGACAAAGTCACGTCTAACGTGATCCTGAGTTAAAATGACACTACCTTTGCTAACATTGTGAGGCACACAATCATTGCCTGAGCAAGTGCCCAAATAGACTGTATCTGTTTCTTTGTTCTGTTTTTCTGTAAGTATGCCAGTGACAGCCTCTTCCATTTGATCATTTTCTTTGTCCATGCGCTGATAAACTAGGTCATAGTTACTTGGTGTCTTATCTTTAAGATAGTTAATGGTTAGTTTGTTGCTAGTTTTATCGTAGTTGAGCTCTAATTTATCAGAAATAGGTGACGATTCTTGAGCTTGAACAACACTGGGAGTGAGCAAGAATATCATTGGAGCAAAATTTATCAGAAGCATGCTGATAGAGGCATAAATAGAAAAAACTTTTTCTAAAATGGAGAGATGTTTTTTTGTCATAGATATTCTTTACTTTTTATTTCTAGCAAAGCAGGTTAACATATACTATACCATATGCCACCAACAAGTTGGTTTTCAAATATAGTTTGATATATTATTATGCCAGAGTTACCTGAAGTAGAAACCATCGTTCGCCGGCTTGATCCTTTGCTCAAAGGTAAAAAAATCAGTCGGGTTGAAGTGAAAAGAGAAAAAAGTTTCCAAGGAGATGTTACCAAGGTGGTGAATGCGAAGGTAAAAAAAGTTTGGCGGCGGGCAAAACTTTTAGTTTTTGATCTCG
>JALTEL010000524.1 GCA_027073945.1 Caldifarciminota bacterium
AGATTTTCCCTCCTCAAAACAAACAAGCTCAATAATCCGCAAGCAAACCAGGACAGTATAACTAAAAGAAGCGTCACTCCTGTTTCTTATCTCCCTCGTCTTTTGTCAATTTATAGCCGCAGTACGGGCAGAATTTGGAATCTGCAGGAATTTGCTTGTGGCAATTCGGGCACTCAATCATTTTTGCCTCGTCTTTTACAAGTTTATATCCGCAGTGCGGGCAGAATTTGGAATCTGCAGGAATAATTGAACCACAGTTCGGGCATTTAATCATTACCTGTTGTTTCTGCTGGTTATTCGAATTCATTGCCTGCTGCATCATTCCGGGGATAATCATTCCCATTCCCATTCCCATTCCAAGCCCTGCACCTGCCGCTGCCGTGCCGCCCGGCGTAGGATTTTTTGCAGCTTCTTCCATTGCCTTTGCTGCCTTAAACTGAAGATACTGATTCATATTGCCTATTGCATTCATTCCCGTGCGCTCATCAATGACTTTCTGGACATCCTCTGGAAGGGTAATTGAAGAAATATAAAAATCAACAAGCTCTAATCCGTATTTTTTAAAATCATCCATAATTCTTGACTTTGCAACACCGCTGAATTCATCATACATTTTAGGCAAATCAAATATCGACTCAATCCCCTCACCGAGCACATCCGTGTAGCGCGACAGGATAATAGAGCGATAAAAATTCTGAAGTTCTTCAGTAGTATAAATCCCCTGCGTTCCCACAACAGTATTTACGAAAAGATACGGGTCCACTATTCTAATGCTGTATATTCCGAATGAGCGGAGCCTTACCATTCCTAAGTCTTTATCCCTGTACAGTATGGGTTGTTCCGTGCCCCATTTTAAATTTGTAAAAACCTTTCTGTCGACAAAAACAACTTCTGCCTGAAATGGGCTTTTAAAGCCATATGGCAGAGAGAGAAGTTTTGTAAGCAATGGAACGTTCTGCGTGGAAAGAATATGCCTTCCTGTTCCAAACACGTCCAACGCCTTACCGTCTCTAAAAAATACTGCGCTCTGCGTTTCGCGAACAATAAGCTGCGCTCCCATTTTTATGTCAGCTGAGCCCTGTTCAGGAATTCTATGCACCATCTCAGTGCCACTCTGGTCAAACCATTGAATAATCTCTAATGCAACTCCCATATTTATACCCCCCTTTTTTTATTTTACCCCGGAAAGGATTTCAAGCCTATCCGTTAAAGTTTTTTCAAAGTTTTTTAATTCTTCCCTGACTGCGTTCACCACATCCTTGGCAGGTTTTGTAGAATCACTCACCGTTTTTTCAGTTTCAGTAACAAGGTTAAGTAAAGTGGCATCAATATTGTAAAGCTTATCAAGCTCAGGTGTATTAACTTTTATTGCGCCAAAAAAGCCCGAATACCCCTGCGGGGAATATTGAATTTTGTCAACCACCATCTGGAATTCTTTTACAAGTTCGTTTAACTCGTTTAACGTATCAAAATCATGCGCTTTGAAAAGCCCATTTGCCTTTTTCATCAATAGATCCTTAGAATTCCTTAGCCTATTTGCAAGATAATCTCTTAAAAGTTTATCCGCAGTTCTTCTTTTTTCTCTCTCAAAATATCCTGCAAAACCAGGAATTTTCTCTATCAGTTGCTGATACCAATTCTCCCCTTCATCAATCTTTTTTCTCAAATCGTCCATAATTTCCCTCCCTAAATTTAATTACTCTATTATACTTCATAAATAAGCGAAATCAAATTATATTAAATTTCTTCTATCCTACCTGCAATATA
>JALTEL010000525.1 GCA_027073945.1 Caldifarciminota bacterium
TATATATTACCATATAAAATAAAAAAGGAATTTCAGGGGTACAAAGGAATTGTCCATGGAGGAATAATCTCAACTATTCTTGACGAGCTGTCCGTATATGCGGCAGCGAGTATAAATCTTAAAACGGTTACTGCTAATATTGAGGTCAAATTTTTAAAGCCTGTGTATGTCGATGAGAATATTACAGTAAGAGCAAGAGTCGTCGAAAAGAGAGGGGGCAGTTGGTTGAAGGTTGAAGCCGAGCTGGCTAATGATGAAGATATAAAGGCAAAGTCTATTGCTATTTTAAGGATTGTAGATTAAAAGGAGGTTTTTGTATGGCACAAAAGCGTGCGTATTGGGATTCAAGGCTTGCGTTTATACTTGCTTCCATTGGTTCTGCAATAGGACTCGGCAATATATGGCGCTTTCCTTATGTGTGCTATAAATTTGGAGGGGGTGCTTTTCTGATTACCTATATCATAGCCCTTTTTTCAGCAGGTATACCGTTGTTACTGCTTGAGTTTATTATAGGGCATAGAACGGAAAAGGCTGCTCCCTCTGCTATGAATGCCATAAAGTTTGTTTTAACGGGAAAAGAAGGAGATGAAACAGTCGCGGAGAAGAAAGGCAATTTTGAATGGGTGGGATGGTTCGCTCTGCTCATAGGTTTTTTTATAACCACTTATTATGCTGTTGTTATGGGGTGGTCTTTTGATTATTTGGTATATTCCATCAAGCTCTCGTGGGGAAATGCCACAAAGGACTTTTTCTTCAATAATGTTCTCGGTCTGACAAGCGGGCCCTTCCATCTTGGTTCTATCCAATGGCCCATTGTGGCTGGTCTGGCTGTCAGCTGGATATGGATAATACTATCCATATGGAAAGGAGCAAAAACAGTCGGGAAAGTTGTGTATGTGACTGTGCTTTTGCCCTGGCTTCTTATTTTGATTTTTGTTATAAGAGGCATAACCCTTCAGGGAGCATTAAATGGCATAAGATATTATTTAACCCCCAACTTAAAAGAACTCTTAAACGTGAGTCTGTGGCATGCGGCGTACAGTCAGGTATTCTTTTCTCTGACAGTGGGCTTTGGTGTTATGATTGCCTATGCGAGCTTCCTGCCGAGAGATGTGGATATAGTAAGCAGTGCCTTTATAATCGGTCTGTCTGATGCTGCAACCGCCTATGTAGGAGGATTTGCTGTATTTTCGACATTAGGTCATTATGCATTACTCCAGCATACCTCGGTTTCAGCTGTCATGAAATCTGGCCCACAATTGGCTTTTATAACCTATCCCACGATAATAAATCATCTTCCATTGGCACCTCTTTTTGGCGTGCTTTTCTTTCTTATGCTCCTCACTCTGGCTATTGATTCTGCTTTTTCTCTTGTGGAAGCGATTGTGGCCGGGCTTATGGATAAGTTTGGGTGGAACAGGAAAAAAACGAATATAGGTGTTGCTGTATTGGCTTTTATTTTTGGTATTATTTACACAACTGGGGCGGGGTTGTATTGGCTGGACATTGTTGACCATTTCATGAATTTCTTTGGTTTGTTCATTGTTGGATTTCTTGAGGCTACCATTGTAGCTTATATAATCAAGCCGGAAATACTTCGTATATACGCCAACAGGCAATCGTATATAAAGGTTGGAAAGTGGTGGATTTCCATGATAAAATATGTAGTGCCAATAGTTGCCATTATTCTGCTGTTTTTCTCATTGAAAGATGCTATGTTAAAGCATTACGGAGGATACAAAAGCCTTGCTCTATTCCTCGG
>JALTEL010000526.1 GCA_027073945.1 Caldifarciminota bacterium
AATTTTAACAGGGTAAACACAGTGCAGAACAAGCCATTTGCCGATTCTTTGAGGAAGATGGGGGTTATGGCCTATTATGACCCTCTCAACGTAACAACGCATGCAAAAATGCTTGTTATAGACGGACAGGAGGTTATCATAGGCTCAACAAACTGGAGCTATCATGCGCTTGAATTGAATGACGAGGCAACAGTGCTGATAAAATCAAAGGGACTTGCAAAATATTTCAAGGCGTATTTCAATAAGATAAAGGATATGTCCGGCACAAAAATGCCGGGCTGGTACAGAGGAGATTAGGAGGCGGCACATGAACATACTTTTAAGCCTGTTGATAGTGTTTTCGTTTAAAACGGATACCGTATGTGTGGTTTTTACAAATGATATTGTCGCTCAGTTCGGGGCAGGAAAAGCAACGTTCATAAATCCGGACTTTCCTCCTCCTCTGGGCGGTGCTGCATCATTCTATACATTTTTGAGTGATGAGAGGGCAAGGCATAAGGACCTATTGCTCTTTGATTCGGGCAATATGACGGGCGGATTTATAACGGGTGACAGTGTAAGCCTTGATATGGTGGCGGATTTCTACAAGAAGATGGGCTACAATGCCATATGCCCCGGCATAAGGGAATTCATACTGGGTAAAACCAGCATAAAAGGGCTTTCTCAAAAAGGGCTTTCGCTCATAGCCTCAAATATTGTTGAAAGGCCCGATACACTGGTTCATCCCGATTTTATAAGCCCGTACCGCATTTTCAATGTCCGGGGTGTAAAAGTCGGTGTGTTCGGGCTTGTAACGGAAAATTTTGATATAATGGCAATGGATTGGTGGAGCAAGCATTACATGGCGGCAAGGGAGATTCAAACCGCCAGGAACATGGTCAGGCTTTTGAAATCAAAAGGTGCGGATATTATAGTGCTGCTTTCAAACACGGGATTTACACATGAAAAGAGGATAGCAAAGGCAACAGAGGGTATTGATTTCATCCTTGGCGGCGGACAGGGCTTCGGTCTGTGGAGTCCGTACGAAGATGCAAAAACGCATACCGTTATTGTCAGGAACTACAGCTATTTTTCAAACTGTGGCAGATTGCAAATATTTTACAGCAGGGCAGCATCTGTGGTGACAGGGTATAAATACGACAGAATTTCCCTTATGTCAGAGCAGTATGCGCCTTCAAGAAAGATTGAAGATGAGTTTTGATAAATGCAAAAATTGCCGCAGGGCGGCAATTTTTGCCGTCAGCTTTAACGAGAAGACCGCTAAATAGGGTGTAAAAAGATACAAGCTGGTATGGCAAGAAAATTGCTGTACTCATGAAAAAGGGAGGTGCCTATGTATAGGTTACTGCTAATAGTTGTGGCAGGTTTATCTCCTGCACAGAGTAAGGGGGTAGTAATACCCCGCAGGGTTAAAATAGGACGCAAAAATATTACAATAAGCAAAAATATCCCTTCGGAAGATATGAAGAAGATATATTTCCCGTCCACAATACCAACGGAGCAGGAAATAAGGCAAAATCTTCATCTCAACAAAAGTAACATCACTGTAAAGCCTGCAAAAATTGCAAGGGCAAAGGGCTTTCAGAAAATAGATGTGTCTTACGGCGAAATACTTGCCAATTTGAAAACCATGCAAATGTGGAAGCAGGCTCAGGCCCGCATATTTGCCGCAAAGAGAGAGGGAAGGCCCATCAATATCTCCAGAGAAAAAATAGAATGCGAAAAGAATATAAGAGAGATGAGGGTTGAAATAGTAAAGAGAATGGGAACGCGCACCGAACTCAAGAGAGAATTGGATGCATACAGGAAATTCCAGAACTTCTACGAAAAATATGCAAAAACAGTGGAGAGGAGGTGAGCGCCATGAAGCCAAGACATATTTTTGTATCAATGTTGTTGATGATATTACCGGTTTTGCTCAATGCAGGTTATCTGCACAATCATCTCGTTGAAACACTGAAAGGCAAAAAGAGCACTGACCTTGTCAGGGTAGTAGTCCATCTCAAAGGGTATCCTGACCTATCGGGCTTTGCTGAAAAGGATTATGCAGGTAAAAGGGAATACATGAAGGAATTTGCAAAAATTTCCCAGCAGCCTGTTATAGATTACCTGAAGACAAAGGCACCGCTTTCAGATTTGAGGCAGTACTGGATTTTCAACGGCTTTGCCGTTACTCTTCCCAAATCCGTTATACTGGACCTTGTAAACAGAGATGATGTGGATTACATTGTTGATGATTACAAAATCCAGATGATACATCCGCAGGACTATACGAAAACGGCATACCCATCGGGCTCCGAAGAGGTGCCCTGGGACAGAAAGCTCATGAAAGCGGATAAGGCATGGCAGATGGGTTACACAGGCAAGGGCGTTGTTTTAGGTCTCATGGATACAGGCTCTGATGTCACACACCCGGCATTGCGGGACAAATGGAGAGGAATAAGTGCGTGGGACGATGAGGCTTACGGTATGAGCACACCTGAAGACCATCAGGGACATGGCACGGGTTGCTCTGGCATAATGGTCGGAGCATACAACCTTGGAATTGCACCGCAGGCAAAGTACGTTGTTGTTGCCATACTGGACTCGTCAGGTTCTGGCACTACCACGGGGATACATAACGGATTTTCCTGGATTGCCAATTTGCCGGACAGCCTAAAACCTGAAATTGTCTCCAATTCCTGGGGAATGGATGATTGGAGCAGTACGGAATTCTGGAGTGATTGTCTTACATGGAGAAATTTAGGCATACTGCCCGTTTTTGCAGAGGGGAACAATTCCGCGGCACCTGATTCTCAGGACACGCCGGGCACATATCCCACTGTAATTGCAGTTGGTGCCTCTGATAAGTACGATGACATCATGTATTACAGCGGAAGGGGTGGAGCCCCGAATCAATCCCCGTGGGATTCAACAGGAGCATGGTACGTATCTGACTGGGATTTTTTAAAGCCTGATATATGTGCACCTGCAGACCCTGTTCTTACAGCCTCACCCGGAGGCGATTACATAAATGATTTCAATGGCACGAGTTCGGCAACACCGCATGTCGCAGGGCTTGCAGCACTGATCTGGCAGAAAAATCCCGACCTGACACTGTCTCAGGTTTATGACATAATAAGAAAGAGTGCTTACAGGACACTTGCAACAGATCATGATTATCCGAATGACACATTCGGATGGGGCAGGGTTGATGCATACAGAGCGCTTATTGAAACCCCGGAGCCGACAACCCCGAATATCGTTATTGATACTTTTCTTGTCAATGACAGGAACTTTGATAATGACGGATTCCTTGACCCCGGAGAGACAAATGTGCCCATACCCGTTACGCTTAGAAACCTGGGTGCAAATGCAGATGATGTTAATGCAATAATATCCTATACTTCAAATTCATATCTTACAGTTCCCACTGATTCTATAGATTTTGGCGCAATGTCAAAGGGCGCTGCTGTGACAAAATCGTTTTATATGAGCCTTGATGCATCAGCACCTGAGTCAACTTACATATACCTTACAATGAAAATAACAGATGGGGTACACACATCTTACAGATTTTTCAACATATTCGTGCCCATGCAGGATCAGCCTGCAAAAACTGATACACTTGTCAATGACGATGGGAACGAAGCCTATGACGCATCTAATGACGGTGAATATGCGAATTATAACTACTTTGCAGAAAGGTATGAGATTGCAGCAGCAGGTACTCTTAAAGCAATACAGGTTTACTGGAGCGGAACCGCAACAGCAGAGACGCTCTTTGTATGGAAGCATAATTCCCAGAATAATGCTCCTGATAGCACTATATGGGGATATGACCTGATTGATGTCAATACAGCCAATGCTTGGACAACTGTAACGCTTACAAATCCCATATACATCAGCGAGCCTGGTTATTTCTGGGTTGGAGTTTGTAAAGGCTCAAACAATAATGCTGTACCTGCACAGGATGATGGTAAAGGTGTCAGGGATATCAGCCTTTCAACAAATGACAGGACAGACCCCGCTTCCTGGGATCTCAGAAGTTATTGGTACACATTTATGATGAGGCCCATAGTAAATACCGAACCGGTGACAAATCCGCTCATGACAGAGGTTAGCTCTTACAGGGTGGATGACAATGCTTACGGCAATGATGACGGTTACATTGACCCGGGTGAGAGGGTTAACTTGTATCTTGGCATTAAGAACATGGGTATTGCCGCATATAACGTAACAGGCTTACTTGAGCCGGCGAACAGTGCAACTGCAAGTCGCATTTACATACTTGACAGTACGGCTGATTTCGGTATTATTCGCCACGGAGATGACGGCGGCACCAACAATAATTCCCCGTTTGCCATTGAAATGAGGGATTCCGTGGTTGAGAATATGGACGGAACAGACCCTGCATTCAGATTAATACTATCCTATAATTACAAAAACGGACAATCAAAAACGGATACTGTGAATTTCACAATATACGGTCCCTGGACACCTGCCGCCTACACGGAATACTTCTATCCATGGGGCACAGGAGGGCTCTGGCTGCTTCAGGATGACAACTGGAGTTATTATCTTGCAACATTTGCCCAGTTCGGGCTTGATACACTTGATTCTGTTTACATTGATACAGTGTATATTTACGGCTATAATGACGGTCATAACAGTAAAACACTTGACTTCTATATCTGGGATACGGACCCGGATAACTTCACGCCGAGAAACGTACTTTATCAGGGAAGCGTATCAGTTGCCGCTGGTGCAAGTGGCTGGCAGACTTTTGGTGTTGGGCAATGGGTTCCGGGCTATTTCTGGTATGGACAGAATTGCGATGTCGGAGCCACTGGTACAGGCCTTCATGCTATATGGTGGGGTGGAGCTCTGATAGGTAATGATTACACACTTGCGAATTCCTCCAGTGCAACTGATTGGTCAAGCGCTAATATTGCAGGATACATTGGTTTACCGATAAGTGGCTATGCTGAAATAACGCATCACCATCCTCAGATATCCTATTACAGACCACAGGGATGGACGTCTCCCGTTACGGTCGGAAATGCGACCGGCGATACAGTTGTGCCCGATGAGGTGCTCGGCGATACGGCTGTTTACGTATCCGGGTTTGTTGCACTTGAGCGCACAGATTCCACGGCACTGATAAAGGCAAATGATACCATGGAAAACGTGTTCTTTGTTGATAATTACGGAAGGTCAGCAACAATTCTTCCTGGTCCTGATTCTCTTCCCGGCTGGAGCTACACGTACTATGAAGATATGTACGACTCGCTTCCCGCAGGCAGACATACGTTCTACATGGGCCTTGATTGGAACCATGCAATACCGTCCAATATCTTCAACGATTACCTTAGATATTGGGGTCAGCAGTACACACTGACACCACCTCACAGACTGTATATAAATACAAGGAAGTTTGTAAACAGCACAGCTCCTGATATATTCGGCGTTTCAGGCGGATATAATTATCAGGCCGATGTTTTCAGGATGCTTGTTACAGCCCCTCAGTGGTATGTTGTTGCACTTTCAAATTACAGCAGGGGCAGCAGCAGTGATTCCATAGACCTTGATATGAGGCTCTTCACGGACTCAACAGAAGATGCACTTACAGGGTTTACAAATTCCATTGAAGCGTCCACACTCGGGCCTGATTCCATTGACTTCATTGCTGTAAACGGCAGGGATTTTTACGGAACACTGTGGCCCGGTGTTTATTCGTTCGGAACTACCAGCGACAGCTTCTTTGTTGAAGAAGGAGCGCCGAGTTATCTGATGCAGTATCCGGGCTCAAGGACATTTACCATAACAATAGATAATACGGACCTTGCTCATGTTGAAGACCTTGAAGTACCCGAAAGCACTTCTATCTCCATATCAGTAGACAACAAATCAGCCACGCAGAACATCACTGTGTATGTATTCGGCAACAATGACGACCAGCCAAGTGCAACATCGGACCCATACAAAAATCCCTATCAGGCACTTGCGAGCGTGGATGTCAATGCAGGTGCAACTGCAAATCTCACATGGACATCCGGTAATGCGGATACATGTGCATTTGTCATTATCAACAAAAATGCGACATTGACCAAATCAAAGGCTACATCTGACGTTACTGTCGGCAATCTTGCGGGTGCCACTAAAATCAACGATAACAACAGACCACTTAAGCCGTCCATTATGTTCGCCAATCCAATGAGGTCTGGAAACAGGCTCGTCTATGTTGTTTCCAGAACAGGCAGGGTAAGGGTTTCCGTTTACGATATTGCAGGAAGGGAAGTCCTGCGTCCTGTTGACGACATAAAGGAGCGCGGCGTTCACACGATTTCACCTCTCAGGCTTGCATCCGGCATATACTTTATTTCTTACAATGCACCGGGATACAGAACGATAAAGAAGATGGTATTTGTGAAGTAAAAAGCAATTTACATATTCAAAACACAAAGCCCCTCATTTGAGGGGCTTTGTATTATTTTATCGCTTTTTTGATAATTACATTACCATTTGACTGTCTGTTTTTAACGCCTTAATATAATTCCATGTAGAAAAAGGAGGTAGGTTATGAAATTAAAAAATATGTGGGGATATCTAATTCCCGCTTTGATTATTGTAATTGCCGTTGGGGCGGGCATTCTGACAAGGCCGTCAAAAAAGAAAACGGTAGTCGGGCACATTGCAAATCCTTCTGTTATCACGCAGGGTTATTTTGTTGCGGATACAACCGGCCGTTACTTCCTATTTCGTCTTTCATGGGATAAAACGGGAGGTGCTGCGGGCAGTATTGTAAGCACAGATGTCGTTTCATCCTGTATAAATACAACTCCGCATCTTGACGGTACTGTTAAATGGCTTTCCGATAATGTCTTTGCCTATATACCCAAAAAGCTTACAACAGGCAAATATAAATTCACCATCACCTGTATTCCCACTTCTGCCACTACAAAAAAGCCCATAAGCGCATTCATATACAGGGTAAATGTTATACCGCTTTCAATGCAAGTCGGGATAACGTCATGGGATGAGTGGAAATTGAATATAAAGGCTGAGTTCAACTATCCCGTTCAGATGGACTCTGTTTTGAAATACCTGAAAGTCAAGGATGAAAAAGACAATGTCTATCAAATAAACAATCCGCGACTTGAAGAGCAGAAATACCTTTATTTTGATATTGCAAACCCCCATACCCCGCATACGCTTTACTTCATTGCTAACAGAAAAATGACAACATATGCCCTTGCCGGTATAAAAAACAGACATCAAATAATTGACAGCGTTTTCTTTGCATTTGACAGAAAGCCTCTTGTTGTGAGGTCGTGCCGTGTTAAAAAGAATCAGGATACGTATTTTCTAAGGGTTAATTTCAGTTCCCCTTCTGGTGTGCGCAGCGGATTTGATGAGAATGATGCAAAGCGCTACATAAAATTCAGACCTGCTGCAAAATTCACTGTTTCTTCTTTTAAAAATATACTGTTTATATATCCCGAGGTTACTCCGAACACGCATTATACAATGACCATTATGGCCGGTTTGACGGCAAAGGACGGCTCAAACCTGAGAAAAGAATTTAGCTGGGAGTTTGATGTTGCAAAACCATCCCCGAAAATAATGTTCCTTGCTAAAGGCAGGTATCTGGGCACTGGCGGAGGTCTTAAGATTCCGCTGAAAATAAGGAGGGTTTATGACCTTGTCGTGGATGTCTCATGGATTCCGCCGAAAAATGCCACATTTTTCTATGCATTTAATAACGGGGACAAGGAGGATTTTTACAGGTATTCAAAAGACATTGTCCGAAACTATGTGGTCAAAGGAGGCAAAGCCGGTTTTGATTATAAAATGCTATTTTTGAATATCAATGATATTATAGACACGAAAAAGAAGGGCATATATATGATAACTGCAAGGGCAAAATACCATGACGGCAAAGACTCTTTCAGATGGCAGAGAGCGACTATGTCACTTGTTGTGTCTGATATATCAATGGTTGCAAAGCTTGCCAATGATATGATTTATATATGGACAATGAATGCCGGGAACCTGGAGCCCATGTCACATGTAAAATTGGTTGTAAAGGACAGGAATAACTTTGTAATTGGCAGGGGTGTCAGTGATGCAAGCGGGTTTGCAAGGATAAAACGCGACACTTCCTGTCTTTACCCGTTTTTCATTCTTGCAGAGCAGGGTGATAAGTGGAGCTACATGCATCTTCCTTCATCCTATATCCATAAAGACCAGTTTGATGTGAACGGTGAGAACAATTACCTGCCCTACAAGGTATTTATGTATTCACAGAGAGACCTCTACAGGCCCGGTGAAAAGGTAAGTATAACGGCTGTTATCAGAGACAAAAAGAGTTTTACAGGCGTGTCCCTGCCCATTACACTGAAGGTAATTGACCCCAGGGGCAGGAATATATTAAAGCTTGCAGGCCAGACAGATGAGAGCGGTGTGTATTCAACCACATTTCCCACATTTGCCTCGTCTCCCACAGGAAAGTATGCTGTTGAGCTGTATGTCGCAAAGAGGCTCTACTACTCGCTTTTTGTAAATGTGGAGACCTTTGTCCCCGAGCGCATGCTCGTTAAAATGGACCTGCCTGCTGTTTTGAACCCTGCGTCTTTTACCATGCACCTTTCCGCGGATTATCTGTTCGGCGCACCTGCCAGCAACCAGCCTTACACTGTAAAGTATTTCGGTGAAGAGATACCGATGAAATCGCCTGTTTATCCTGACTTTACATTTGGCATACCAACAAAAAGGCAAGGCTTTAACTGGGAAGATATACACGGTAGGCTTGACAAAAGCGGAAAGGACAGTATAAAATTCTCAGTTTTAAAGGATATAGATACGGTAATGAATCCTGTTCGCATCAATTTTTATGCAGAGGTGAAGGAAGGTGCAAGCGGAAGGGTGACAAAAAAACAGGCTCAAAAGATTGTGCATGTTCAGCCTTATTACATAGGACTGAAACCGGACAAGCATAGCTATGACAGGGGAGAGCCCGTGCACATTGACGGTGTGGTTGTTGATAGAGATGGCAAACTGCTCACCACGGTAAATACCGTTTATATGAGGCTTTACAGAAGGCTCTGGTGGTATTCCTACTGGTATGATGATTACGAGGATGATTATCAGTGGGAGGATTACAACAGGCTGATACCTGCGGCAGGAGAACAAAAAATCAGTGTAAAGGGGGGTAAATTCAACATTGATTTTGAATACCCTACCTGGGATGACTATGTTGTTGAGGTGAAAGCTCCTGCTGGACCGCGCACAAGACTGACATTATCAGTCTGGTCATGGTGGGGTGAGCAAAAGAAATTGATTAGGCCCGATTACCTGCCGATATCCCTGAGTAAAACCACTGCAGATGAAGGAGAAAATGTGGTTGCAACCTGCAAATTGCCGTTTGAGGGCAGGATTCTCTGGTCAGTTGAACTTGATACAATTGTTAAATATAAATGGGCTTCTGCAACGGGCAGTATTGCAAAATGGGCATTTAAAGTGCCGCGGGGAATGCCAAATGTTTTTGTTTCGGCATATCTGGTCAGAAGCGGAAAGGACTATCTCATTCAGCGAGCGTACGGTGTTAAAAGGTTGAAGATAAGGCCAAAGCGTGCTCTTTTGCCAATAAAGATAACCGTACCTCAAAAGGTGAAGCCCGGGGCGAAGCTCAATATAACACTCAGTTCCAGCTCGGATTTTGAAGCTACCGTGTCCGTGGTTGATGAGGGTATACTTAGCATTACCGATTTCAAAACTCCAAACCCTTATGAGGGCATTCTCAGGAATACTCAGCTTGATGTGGGCACTTACGAGACGTTCGGCTGGTTTATAAGGAAAAACATAAGTACAACGGGCGGAGGAATGATGATGAAGGAGAAAAGCTTTGCAACTGCACGCTTCTTCACCACTGTTACTTATTGGAGCGGCAAGAGAAAGAGTAAAGGAGGTAAGCTAAAGCTGTCCGTCCAGCTTCCTTCCTATCAGGGCAGGTTAAGGGTTATGGTACAGGCATTCAATGCAAAGAAAATGGCAGGTGCAGAAAAGGATGTCACAGTGTCAAGCGATGTTGTTGTAATGAGCACAATGCCGAGGTTCCTCTGTACCAATGACACGTTTTCAATTCCCGTGAACCTGATAAACACAACCGATAAAGCCCAGAATGTCAAGCTTGATGTCAAGGCAAGACACATCAAATTCAAGAAGTACAGGCATACACTCAGCCTGTCTCCGTCACAGACACAGGTGGTTTTTGTAAACGGGATTGCCGACAGATATCCGGGTACTACATTTGTTTATGTAAATGCCGGTTTTGGCAAGGGAAATTTCTCCGATTCTTTCAGACTACCTCTTTACCCTTCGCGTCCGTACATATCAAAGGTAGTGACCAAACCTGTTGTCAACAAAACCGTGCAGGTATCCCCCATGTTCAAAGAATGGATACCTATTGCTCACAGAGCGGATATTATGTTAACCAACTTGCCCTGTTTGACGAGATTTTACAATTTGAAGTATCTTATAGGGTATCCTTACGGATGTGTTGAACAAACTTCCTCAAAGATGCTTGCCCTTCTCTCTTTGTCAGACATCATTCCCTTTGTGGATACGTCCATAAAAAAGGCTACAATTGACAGATTTGTCAACGCAGGTATAGGCAAACTGGTTATGATGCAGAGTCCTGACGGAGGATTCTCCTTCTGGCCGTTTTGCAACTGTGTATATAGTTTCCCGTCTGCTTATGGAGCATTTGCTCTCATAGAGTCAAAAAGGCTTGGATATTATGTGCCCGAGTCAACTTTAAAAGCGGCCATGTTTTACCTTGAGCACTATGCCAAAAACGAGGCTCTTACGAATTATGTACTTGCCAGAGGAGGTGAATTGCAGAAAATACCCGGAGCGGTCTCCAGGCTAAACACTTACTATAAAAGGGCAGAGAATAATGAGCAGAGGTTGTTTTTGATAGGTGCAATGGCAGCCTCCGGGCGCATTAATCAGGCAAGGACGTTGCTTATGAATATAATAAAGAAAAACCCTGACTTCGAGCAGTTTAAAAGGTGGCCGTATTATTGGGATTACGGATTCTATTCCCCTGTCAGAGAGGCGGCACTCAGATTGTATTTTGCAGAGGATATTCTCACAGACAAAAAAATTGTCGATTCTCTTGCTCAGAATGTGGTGGATATACTCAAAGGCCAGAGTTATTACTATACAACACAAGAACTTGTATGGTCTCTGCTTGCGCTGGGAAAGTACATTATGAATAACTCAGGCAGTATGCCCCCTGTCAGACTTATGCTTTCAGGAAAAGAGTTGAAAGGCACGAAATCAAAATACGGAGTGGCCTACCATTTGTCAAATGTTGCCTCCTTGAAGAGCCTTGTGCTTCATGTCAGCGATACAACGAGGCCACTGTATCTTGTAGCCTATAATCAGGGTTTTTCAAAGAAAAATAGTGATTTCATAGCTAAAAGAGCAGGACTTAACACAGGTGTCAATCTACTGACACTGTCGGGTGAATTGGTGAGTGACAGCACACCTATCAGGGTAGGCGATGAACTTGTTGTTTCAGTATTCTGGAAGTCTTCTGCAGACAGACTCAATAATGTTGCCATTGAAGTACCCATTCCTGCCGGATTTGACATAGAAAATCCCAGATTAAAGGGCGCTCTGCTTCCGCCACGGCTGATAGCCAGGCCGTATAATGTGGATTACGTTGACGTAAGAGACGATAGGGTTATACTGTTTACAAGCTCATCTGCCTATGTTACAAGGTTCTACTATTTCTTGATAAGGGCCAATTTAAAAGGGAATTATTTTTGGGGTCCTGTAAGAGCTGTTGCTATGTACCAGCCCAGGTATTATTCTCATGGGCCTTCAGGAAGAATAAAAATTGTAGGCAGATAAGATATAACTGTTTGAGCCGTGAAAAGTCTTGAGATATCTGCTAAAATAGTGGCAATAACAGCCGCTGTTTTTGTAGCTGTGATTGTTCTGTGGAGATTCCCTGCAAGTCTGCATCCCGAATATTCAAGGGTTGTAAGGTACAGAGACGGAACCATTATGCGCATATACATAACAGGAGATGAGAAGTGGAGAATCCACTGTCCCATAACCAGGATAGATACGAATCTCGTAAAGGCAACCTTATGTTATGAGGATAAATACTTTTACTGGCACAGAGGGGTCAACGTGTTTGCACTCGCACGAGCCCTATACAAGGATGTAAAAGCCCGCAAGGTTGTTCAGGGGGGCTCGACATTGAGTATGCAGCTTGCAAGAATAACGGAACACAGACCGAGAACAGTAATATCAAAATTCATAGAAATAGTGAGAGCTATTCAGTTTGAAATCAAACTGGGTAAAAGGTCCATACTTGAAGCATACTTTAATCTTGCACCTTACGGAGGTAATATAGAGGGAGTTGCTGCTGCCTCTCGTTTTTATTTTGGTAAATCCCCCAGGCACCTCAGTCCCTCGGAAATTGCTTTTCTCGTGTCACTGCCTCGTTCGCCTTCAAAGAGAAATCCCAGAACAGGGAACCTTAATGACATAAAAAAGGGCAGAAACAGGGTTTTGAAATCCATGTTCAAAGCCAAATTGATAGATAGAAAAACGTATATGAGAATTCTGCACACTCAACCTCTTTACTATACACACAGCCTTCCCTGTGAAGCACCGTATGCTGCGGATTTTATAAAAGGGAAATACCCTGATTTGCTGGATATAAAGAGCAGTATTGACAGAGGTATACAGGTTAATGTGGAAAATATAGTGAAATCATATAAAAAATACGTGAATTCCCTCGGAGCCAGTAATATAAGTGCTGTGGTTATTGAAAACAGCACGGGAAAGGTTCGGGCTCTCGTTGGTTCGCTTGACTACTGGGACAGAACTATAGACGGACAGGTGATAGGGTTTGACAGCTACAGGTCACCGGGCTCTGCTCTAAAACCGTTTTTATACACGCTTGCTATTCAAAACGGTATAATATCAAGTCAGAGCCTGCTTATTGACGTACCTACATCCTTCGGCTCTTTTTCACCTGTTAATTTTGATGAACGTTACAGAGGGCTGGTTAAAGCAGAGGATGCGCTTTCTTTTTCTCTCAATGTGCCGTTTGTCTATCTGTTGAGAAAAACAGGGTACAGAGAATTTTTGAAATTATTAAAGCAGGGGGGGCTGAAAGGACCTGTAAAGGGTGAGTATTATGGGCTTGCTCTTATAACAGGTGGCATGGAGGTTAAGCTCATAAATCTAACGAATATGTACACGGCGCTTGCAAGGGGCGGTGCGTATGCGCCATACTCCCTGCTTAAAGACAGTAATATTGGGAAGGAAAAGGTGCTTTTTCAGCCCGGTGCGGTTTATATCACACTGTCCGCATTGTCAAAGAGAGGAAGGCCAGATTTTCCCGCACTGGGTAAGATATTAAAACAAAAGCAGGGTCCCTGCTTCTGGAAAACAGGTACATCTTTTGGCAGAAGGGATGCATGGAGTATAGGATTTAGAGGAAAATACACCGTCGGGGTTTGGTGCGGAAATTTTGACGGCAGGGGTGCGCAGGGCATTGTTGGAGCGCTTGCTGCAGCACCTGTTATGTTTGATATAATAGGTGCTGTTGATGGAGGGTATTTCAACGGAAAATTTCCCTGGACAAAAAAGGCTCTGTCCCAGCTGGATTCAATGGAAGTGTGTGCCTTTTCCGGATACAAACCCACATCTGCATGTAATTCCACAAAAAAGGTGCTTGTACTGAAAAATGCTCATGTGTATGAGGCCTGCCCTTTTCACAGAATTTTCTCAGTTGAAAAGCATACGGGAGCAAGAGCTTGCCCTCTTAAAAGCTATAAGCCGGGAGATATAGTTAGAAAGTCGTTTCTTGTTGTTCCGCCTTCAGTAAGAAAGATTCTCGGGGATACGCTGACTGCTCCCTCTTATACCTCGGATTGCAGGCTCGGGGGGAAGAGAACAGGGCTTGTTATAGTAAGTCCTCACAATGGCACGCATTATATTAGTCCCAGAGATGTGAATTTTAAAAACGGCATTTTGCTTATGGCTTATACCGGCAGCAGGAACAGGCAAATTTACTGGTTTATAAATGGAAAACTCAGTGTAAAAACGCTTTCCGGTGAAAGCAAAGGACTGAAACTTGCCAGAGGAAAATACAATATTGTTGCGGTAGATACTGATGGTCATACGAAATCCTGTGTCCTGTGGGTTGAATAATCCTTTTTTAATAAAGGTGATATACCTTGATATATCATAAGAAACACCCCTTTCCTTTACCATCTGTACTTTATCCCTTATAATATTTATTCACATAATAAGGAGTTTTTATGGCGCGTTTGTATGAATATCAGAGTAAGGAAATATTGAAAAAATCAGGGATTAAAATACCCCCCGGCAGAGCTGTTCATAGTATTGACAAGGCACTTGTGGCAGCTTCACAGCTGGGCTATCCCGTTGTGATGAAGGTGCAGATATGGGAGACAGGAAGAAGCGATAAAGGCGGCGTTCTTTTTGCAAACAGCGACGAGGAAGTTAGAGAGAATGCAAAAAAGATGTTCGGTATGAGGTGGGGTGACTTCGTTGTGGACACAATTTTGATAGAGAAGAAACTCAGTGTTGCAGAAGAGTATTTTGCCGGAATAATCATAGACGATGCACAGTCAAAGCCCTTGCTTATTTTTAGTTCGATAGGCGGAGTTGGAGTAGAGGAAATAGCAAAGAAGCATCCCGATAAACTCAGTAAGTATTATATTGATTACCAAAGAGGTTTATATTCGTATCAGGCAAGAGAGGTTGCAAGAAAGGCGGGTATTACAGGTAAAAAACTCTTAAAAATAGGGGATGCACTGTCGAAACTTTACAGGGCAATGAAGGCTTATGATGCAAGGTCAGTTGAAACCAATCCGCTTGCCCTTCTGGATAACGGAGATGTCGTTGCGCTTGATGCTCATATTGTTATAGATGATTACGGAGTTTACAGGCATCCCGAACTGGGTATTGAGATTGCACGTGAATTCTCAAGGCCAGCTACAGAGCTTGAAAAAATCGCCTTTAATGTTGAGAAAAATGACTACAGGGGCACGTTTTACTTTTTTCAGATGACGCCGGATATACCGAAGAACGAGAGCTTCATAGGTTTTCACGGAGCAGGCGGCGGCGGCTCTATGATGTCCATGGATGCTGTCCTGAATGCCGGTTTCAAGCTTGCCAATTTCACGGATACAAGCGGGAATCCCCCGTCTTCCAAGGTTTATAGGGCGGCGCGCATAATACTTTCTCAACCGAATATAGTGGGATATTTTGCCTCAGGCTCGGGTGTTGCATCTCAGGAGCAATTTCACTCGGCAAGAGGTTTTGTTAAGGCATTCCTTGAGGAAGAGATTGACATACCTGCTGTTTTGAGACTTGGAGGAAATTATGAAGAAAAGGCCATAGAAATACTCGAGACCTATCTCAAAGACTTACCTGTTCGCATTGAAGGTTATGGAAAAGATGACTCACCGGATTTTTGTGCAAACAGGATGAGGGAGCTTGTTTCGGAAAATAACAAAAGAATGCACAGCGTAAAACCGATTAAAGAATTCAAGCCACAGGGTAATGAGTACAGAATAAAAACAATAACAGGAGAGATCTATATTGACCATGCGGCGTGTGATAAATGTGAGGCAAAGCCCTGTGTAACGGCCTGCCAGTACGATGTTCTAAAGCTGGAGCAGGGCAGGCCTGTGCTGAACATTTCACCTGATGATGCGGCAAAGGGTAAATGCACGGAATGTCTTGCCTGTGAGATAGCATGCAAGTTCAATGGACAGAAAGCGCTGTATATTAATCTGCCAATACCAGGCCTTGCCGAATACAGGGAAAAAGTAATAAAAAAGGAAGGAGCATAGTCATGGCTATTTTAATTGATGAAAATACAAGAGTGCTTGTTCAGGGCATTACGGGCAGAGAAGGAAGAGCAAGGGCACGATTAATGAAAAATTACGGAACCAGGATTGTGGCAGGTGTTACGCCCGGCAAAGGCGGGCAGGCAGTTGAAGGTGTTCCTGTGTTCGATACAGTGGCAGAGGCATGGGATAGCAAAGGACCTTTTGATGCCTCGGCCATATTTGTGCCTGCCCCGCTTGTCAAAGAGGCTGCACTGGAGGCTATAGAATCGGGTATAAAATTACTGCTGCTTGTACCTGACAGAGTGCCCATTCATGATGTACTGGAGATAGCGGATTATGCCAAAAAGAACAATGCAAGGTTTATAGGTCCCAATACACTCGGAATTTTGAGTCCCGGCAAAGCTGTGCTTGGCATGATAGGAGGCAGGGCAAAAACAGCGGGTGAATGGTTCAAGCCCGGACCTGTTGGTGTTACATCACGAAGTGGGGGAATAACTTCGGCAATGTCCTATTATATCACAAAATCCGGCTTCGGTGAATCCACTATTGTGCATGTTGGTGGTGATGCTGTCGTTGGCTTGCCACATCCAGAGATTATAAAACTTTTTGAAAAAGACCCCTACACAAAGGTAGTTGTCATGTTTGGTGAAATAGGAACAACTCAGGAGGAAAGAGTAGCTGCTCTCATAAGAAATGGTGAATTCACAAAACCTCTTGTTGCATTTATCGGTGGTAAAGCGGCGAAGAAGGGAACGAGGTTCTCTCATGCAGGGGCAATTGTGGAAGGAGGAAGAGGCACTTACGAAAGTAAGGTGGAAATGCTGAGAAGTGCCGGGGCAGTGGTCGTGGACAAGATAACGGATATCCCCGATGCTGTAAAAACTGCACTTGGAGGCTGATTTTCAATAACTTGAAAGCCCCCAAAATCACAGTAAAAAATATCATTTTTATTACATTTGGAGCTATTTTAACAGCACTTGGCCTTGATCTTTTTCTTGTACCGAATAAAATAGCAGCAGGGGGTGTCAGCGGTATAGCGACCATACTGCACTATATAATGCATGTCCCTGTGGGTGCCACGATGTTGGTAATTAATATACTCCTATTTATCGTAGCTTTTCTACTGCTTGGTCCAGGTTTTGGCTTAAAATCAATTTACGGTACGGTTGTTGTAGCTGTATTTGTTGATTTAATTGCCTATCTTCATCCTGTTGCATACACACAGGACCTGGTGCTTTCTGTAATTTTCGGACCGCTTCTCACGGGCATCGGCATGGGAATAATATTCCTGCAGGATGCATCAACTGGTGGGACTGATATTATTGCAATGATAATCAATAAATACACCGGACTTGATATAGGTGAGGGACTGCTATTGGTAGATTTTAGCGTGACGTTCTTCGCAGGTCTTGCTTTCGGGAAATTAATAGGAATGTATTCCCTGGTTGCCGTTATCGTAAATACCCAGACTATAGATTATGTGGTACAGGGATTCGCTCTCGCGTTTAAAGTTATTGTTGTTACCGATAGGCCGAAGGAATTGATAGAATACGTTACGACAAATCTTGGAAGAGGCATTACCCTTATTGATGCTGAGGGGGGATACACTGGTCAGAAGAGAAAAATGGCGTGGGTTATATTGAAGCGAAGGAGAGAACTTGTCAGGTTTAGAAATGCCTTGAGGAGAATAGATAAGAGAGCTTTTATAGCCGTATCAACGATCAAAGAGGCTTACGGAGAAGGTTTCAATAAATAGCCTGTGCATATTTTTATCAATTAGGTTATTGTAACACAAGAAGTTATACACTTAGCTTCTGGCTGTAAGATATTTAGACACTGAAGAGAATTTAATTCTCTCAAAATACCCTTTGGCTGTAACTAAAAAACATTTTTCCATTTTTTGGCATAGAAATTGCTATATAGAAATTAGACAAGGAGGTTTGTAATGAATTTAGTAATAAGTGCCATACTGATGCTGGGACTGAGCTCAGCAACAGTGGTAAATGATAATATGGATGGATTCCCGTCGGGGTGGGATGTAACGGGAAGCTGGGTGAAGGTAAACAACAGATATCATTCATATTCAAATTCGGTAAAGACATATTCATCGAGCAGTTATGCGAACTATGCGAACT
>JALTEL010000527.1 GCA_027073945.1 Caldifarciminota bacterium
AAATTCAAGGGTTGTAGCCCGCTTCAACTTCTTCGTAAATTGAAAGATTTGAGTTCCGCAGTCGGCTACTATTCTTATACTCACCGTTATATTGCATTTGCTCTTTGTATATGATAGCTTTAAAATAACTGTTTAAAATTTCTTTTATGCTAAAGCATTATCAAAATTTCATATATTTTAGATATAATAGATAGATTTCATATTTTAAGCCTTAGTTTTTGGAATTGTTTTATTTCAAATATACCGTTTTAAAGCAGGGATTTTGAGTTATACCACTCAATTGTTTCCGAGAGTGCTTCTGTCATGGGATAGAAAACTTTATAGGACAGTTTCTCCTTCAATTTTTCATTTGAGGCAAGCCATTGGTTTTTTGATAGTTCTCTGTATTTCTCCCTTGTAAGTATGGTTTCAACGCCTGTTAATTTGCAGTAATATTCATTGAGAATGGCAAGCATCAAAAGGCCATTGGCAGGGACTTTGAGTTTGAACAGATGCTTTTTGCCCAGCAATTGGCTGATGAGCCTTGCAAAGGTATAAGGAGTGTATGACTGACCATTGTTGAGGAAAAATGTTTCGTTCATTGCAGAGTTGTTGAAGATTGATTTCATGACGATGTTAACAAGGTCTTTGATGTAAATTATATTGAACCAGGGACCTTTGTTAATTTCAAAGGATAGATTATAGTGCTTTATCATCTTGAAAATGGCAAGCATCTCCCTGTCGCGTGCTCCGAAAATGGCAGATGGCCTGAAAATTGTATAGGGTAGGCCGCTTTTTTTAACATATTCTTCTGCTAATTTCTTGCTTAATCCATAAAAGCTCACCGGGTGCGGAGCATCTTCTTCATTCAATGGCCGTGTATTTGAAGGGCCTGCAGCGCTTTGCGAACTCATGAAGACGAACTGCCGTATATTTTTTGCTCTTGCTGCTGCATCAACCATATTTTTTGTCAGATAGATGTTTCCATGCTTGAATGCACTGAACTTACTGCCTTTTATCGTACCTGCCACATGTATAACGACATCAGAATCCCGAATTGCATTTGATATGGCACTTGTATCACTAAAATCAACTGTTTTTATATTTAAAAGGGGATTGTTTTGCTCAAGATATTTTCTGCTGCTCGTTTTCCTCAAGAGCGCATTTACCCTGAAATTTTCCTTTAGCAGAGCATCTATTATACAGCTTCCAACAAATCCCGAGCCGCCTGTAACGGTGATTTTACCTGACATTTTTCCCTGTGGTATCCTCTTTTAACACTCTTTTTTTTCTGAATTCCATCCAGAAACTTCTCACCAAACGTTCGTTTCTCAATTGCTGCCTGTATGTTCTTGCATACAGATGGTCGCCATGTCCTGTTGCAACAAAGTAGAGATATTTTACCTTTGCAGGCCATAGGGCTGCCTTTATGGATTTTATCGAAGGAGAGCATATCGGCCCAGGAGGAAGACCCGCAAACCTGTATGTGTTGTATGGGGAGTCAAAGAGGATTTCATCGCTTGTAAGCCATCCTCTAGTATGACCGCTTATATAATTTAATGTGGGGTTTGACTGCAGCGGCATGTGAAGCCTTAGCCTGTTGTGAAATACTCCTGATATTATATACCTGTCTCTATCACTCTGTGCCTCTTTTTCAATAATTGAAGCAAGGGTGAGTGTCTCATGCAATGTCAACTCCATCTTTTGCATTCTTTTTACCATGTTTGTGTCTATGAGCCTGCATAACCTTTTTACCATGATGCAGGCTGCATCGAAAGGC
>JALTEL010000528.1 GCA_027073945.1 Caldifarciminota bacterium
TGCAGGTCTTTTGGAATGCGGCCAACACCTTTGTAGGAAATGATTCTATAGGTATGCTCCTGTCCGTTCAGTCCAAGAATTTTGTTTAAAATGGATTCCAATGCAATTTTTCCTGATTGGTCTTCAACAAGTATTTCAAAGTGCATCGGCTTACCTCGCATCTAAGTAATCACTGTACCAGAGACTGCCAAGAGACAACCCTTCATCAACCATTGCGTTTACAATTGCATCATCACTTGCCCTGCGGATTTTTGAAAAGCCATCTAAATTTTTTTCAAGAATCCATGTTTCATCCGGTGCGAGTGCATCTACAAAATAAGGCTGATGAGTCGTGATAAAAAGCTGCGGCGCATTTTTTCTGCCGGTTGCATGTGAACGTAATTCAATTGCCAGAGTCTCAAGAAGTTTATGATACAGCCCATTTTCAGGCTCCTCAATACAGATAAATGGAGGTGGTGACGGATCTTCCAACAAAAGCAGATATGCAAAAACTTTCAGTGTACCGTCAGACATTTGCTGGGCGTAAAAAGGATCGTCAAATCCTTTATCATTAAAACGGATAAGCAGACGTTTGTCCGGACTTTCTTCTGTCGCAATTTTATCAATACCAGGTATTTTTTCAGCGATACGCTTCAGAATTTTTTTAAACCGTCTCGGATATTCACGTTCCATGAACTGCACAACATTGCCAAGATTATCTCCGTGAATATTCAAATGCCTTTGAGGACCAGCCAGGGGCAGGCTGCGGGCTGCATCCGGTGTAAAATAACTCAGATACCATCCTTCAATGAATTGCCTGAAAGCTGATATCCTGGGATGCTGCTTAAGGGCACCAAGTGTTGCAATACCAAGCTTACGTTTATCCTGCAGCTCAACAATTTCCGTTTCCCGGCTTTCTTCTTTTTGTGATGTTGCTTCAATTTCCCTCATTAATTTGAATAGATCAAAATCTATTTTTCCTTCATCAATCTGTTGACCATATTTTTGGCCCTTCCAGACAACTCCTTTTCCTTTATTCAATAAAAGAAAAGAGAAAGGCCAACCATGTTTTTGTCCTTTACGGCGCTGACGAAGCCGTTCGCGTTTAACATATGGCCTGCCGGTTTTGTCGGCATCAATTATAACTTCATAGGTTATGGGGCGAGCCTTTCCATCCTGTTTGTAATATATCTGAAACTCAATAGGATCATTTTTCCCCTGAGAACGAATACGGTCAAAGCCTCCCCTTCCTCTGGTATCACAAGCTTCCACAACACCTAATTTGAGACAGTCTGCAAGAAAACCAAAAGCATCAAACAGAGAACTTTTACCAACTCCATTTTTACCGATAACTGCAGTCATGGGTGTCAAAGCATGAGCTTGCTGCATATTCCATAGTTTACCAAGTGTCACGTCTTTTAGCACACGATAATTTTTAATCCTGAATCCTTCTATCCTGGCCATGGTTGTTTGTCTCCTGTTTCTGCTCCTGCTATTGCCTTTTCAGACCGCATAAAAATTTCATTCATATACCTTAAAAAATTTTAAATGCCTGTTGTATTGATGATACAATACCTGTTGAATTTTATTCTTATTTTGACTTATTTACCATTATGATTTCTCCTTATGTATTTATTGTGATCAACAGATTATGTCAAGAACAAGAAATAGGTTAGGATCGGAGATGAAATAAGTTGAACAGAAATAGCGCAGAATTCCGGCCCATGTACAAGGCGCATTAAAGGTTGCATACTCCACGTATTCGGCCTTTGATGCAA
>JALTEL010000529.1 GCA_027073945.1 Caldifarciminota bacterium
GGGGCCAGCTTTGACTCTACCTGTGCTATTATAACAAAAAAACCATCCTGAGGTTTCATTGTCCTGGTATATTCCTTATCTCTTGAACGTTTGATTTCAAAAAAACGGTTGTGTAGAAAAAACATCTGTTTCCATGTGCGGAATTTACCGGATAATGGATATTTCAGCGATTCAGGATTGTGATTGGTGTATTTACCTTTCAATACGTCACCGACAGTTGTGCCTGTCGCTATGCCCTTCATTGTTTCGCATCCCCAGTTGCCGATATGAAAGGCTCGCGGTTTGTCTTCCGGAAATTCCACAGTCAGAAGATATGCTTTCCCCGGTTTCAGATTCTTTCCTGCTCCTATCACATATGCGAAATACGTAGCTTTGTCGAGGTTCCCCGGCAATACGCGGCACTTCCTGCCCAGTATTGTCTTAACCGAACTTCCGCCTGCCGGAAGATCAATAAACATCAGGTCAGGATTCTTTTTCCCGCAGTCTATCTCCTGAATCAATGGCAGTTTCCCGAACGGGGCTCCAGCATCTACCAGTTCACCGGCAATGCCCCTCATTGCAAATAGAAATACCGATATAATAATACTTAATAAAATCATTACTTTTTGCACTCTCAATTCTTGCTCCTTTTTTTTACAGAAGGCAAGGCTACGAAGACAATAAAGGGAGTGATACCATCTCATAACTCAGTCGTCTGTAAACCGTCTTAACTTCTGTCGCCTTCCACCTAGGTGACTAATAAAAATTTCTGGTTGTGGGGCTGACCACGCTAAGTTTATTTATTTCGTTCTCATCCAGTAGTGTGGCTCATCTTTAAGGCCGAGGATCAAACGTCTTATAAGATCTAGTCCAACATGAGTTACGTAGATCTGAAAAAACTCTCGACTAAAAGGAATAAGTAGGGTCTTAGTTTTGATTTCATTTTTTGTTCCCCAAGCAATACAAACTGTTCCAACAGGTTTGTCGGGGGTACCACCGCTAGGTCCCGCAATCCCGGAAACGGCAATAGCATAGTTAGCATTAGATTTTTGTAGAGCTCCCATAGCCATTTCTGTCACAACTTGTTCACTCACTGCTCCGAATTCTTGTAGGGTTTCTTTTTTAACATTTAGGAGTTTAGTCTTGATGCTGTTGGAGTAGGTTACAAAACCCGCTTCAAATACTTCTGATGAACCAGCGATCCTTGTGATGTGAGAAGCGATAAGGCCACCAGTGCATGACTCGGCAGTTGTTATTGATGATTTAGTCTTTTTAAGTAGATGGATAAGCTGTTCACTAAGAGAAATATCTCCTGTTGCAAAAATATGTTGACCTAGTAATTTTTGTAGTTTTTCTGTCCAATGTGCTCTTTGTTTTTCAGCAGTTTTTGATTTAGTCGTTAGTTTAACTTCCATTGTTGGCATAGCAGCTCGAAAACCTATCTCAATCTCTTTTGGCCAGTCTGGTAGATTTTCATTTATCAATTTTTGTATAGAGGATTCGCCAATGCCAAAGAGTTGTAGCTTTTCTGTTTTTACAAACTGACTATTTGGTATTTTTCGTTTTAGAATAGGCATTATCTCATGTCGCATCATGACTCTTAGTTCTTTGGGTACACCAGGTGTACAAAAGATGAGACAGTTATTAAGGGTAAGAGAAAAGCCAACAGCTGTACCTTCGCTATTGGCAAGAATCCCGCATCCCTTAGGCAAGATTGCCTGTTTTTTATTTGGCTCAGATAGTTCCATCTTTGTTTTTTTGCACCAATCTTGTAAG
>JALTEL010000530.1 GCA_027073945.1 Caldifarciminota bacterium
ATCCTATGCAATATAATCCTAATTTCCTTAAGCTCTCCTGAAACTTCTCTCTGTGCCAGTTTTTTCTCATTTTTTCCTCAACCTCAACAAAATCTCTAATATCCTGCTATCTTTTGAAGTAAAAGTTTTGTCAGCGTAAAGGTGCAGTAAAGAGGCCTTTAATCCATCAAATCCATACAGCGCCCACATGAGCAGAGGAGTGCTTTCATCGTGAAAATATTGCCTGTGGTGTGATCCCAGTAACACACTTGGCATATCCATTAGTCTATCTACTTTTCCTAAATCCTTTCCCAATATCAACTTTTCCAAAGTCCTATGAACCTTATTGCTCGGCATTTTATCCCCACGCATAGTTATATATCAAATTATATGTTCTCTCAACATTAGAGTTAAACCAGTTTATCCCCTCTTCTGTGCTGAGAATATCCTTGAAGTCAGGCCTCTTTTCAATTACTATGTTGTATATTTTTTCTGGGTTTGTGAGCCATGCTTCAATATCTTTCCAAAAGTACCTTATGATTATCTTTGTTATGTTTTGTATGTGTTCTCGTAAATCATCAGAAAGGTACTTGTTGTTTTTTATGTAGTATTCTAGATCCTCTTTCTTTGCTTTCAACAACTCACTAAGCAGAATATCCGCAACTTTGTTTTCTATCATCACACCACATTTATATCTTTGTCGTTACTACTTAATATTTTTTCCACTTCTTCATCGCTTAGCTCTATTTCTTTATTTTCTTTTTCTTTCGGCTGGTCTTGGGGTAATGCTGTTTTTTTAGTTTTCTTTAAGTCTGGCATTCTTATATTGTCTATTTCTTTTTCCACTTCTTTTTTAACTTCTTCTTTAATTGGTTTTGGTGATCTGGGTTTGATTCTTACTGATTTTGGAATTTTTTGCGGTCTAGTCATTCTAATAGGTACTATCTGCTTAGGTTCTGGTGGTTGCTTCTGTTTTGCTTCTATTACTTTTTCTGCTACGCTGAGGCCTTTATTTATAAGTGTTTGCCAATTGAGTTTTCCGCTGTCATCTACTACTGGGGCTTTATTCAGTTTCTCGTTTTGGAGCAGGTTTTCCATCTGATCCCTGATGTCTATAAATTCCTTGTATGTATCTAAGAATTTCTTTAGTTCCTCTAAACTATTGCTTTTTTTCACTTCTGATAACCTGTCTTCTAAACTTTGCAGGTATGGTATTAAGTTATTGTTATTTTTAAGGCTCTCAACTAGCTCTTTCATCTTTTTTTCGCTTTCCTGCTTTTCTTTTTCTTGCATTTCCATTAACCTTGCTGTATTTTCTTTGTGCAGGTTAATCATATTGTTGTTTTGTTGCTGGTTCATGAGCAATAGCGTTTTTAAGAGGTCTCCGCTGTTATCTCCTTTGTTCATTTGCATTAGCTTTAACATCTCTGCGGTCTGCTTTCCACTACCTAAAGCGTCTTTAAGCACTACCAACATTAACATGTCTTGCATGTTAATTTTGTTGGGGTTTTCCTTGCGCTTACTCATCATGTCGCTTAAAATCATATATTCAAAAATTTTCTCCATGTTATTTCCACTTTCCACATTATCTACCTCTTTATTTTCCATCATTCTTTTGTTCAAAATCAAGTTTCTGGCCGTTTCGTCTGGGCTTTGCCCTGTCCTCTGGGCTATCCTTTTTATTAGATCCTCTGTTATTTCCATCCTTAACACTCTCCACAATTTTTTTAATTATAGGCTCCTGCATTTGTTTCATCTGTTCTTCTGCTTGTT
>JALTEL010000531.1 GCA_027073945.1 Caldifarciminota bacterium
GATGCATTTTTGTTTGTAACATCCCTTCCCGATACATATAAGCTTACAGTGACTGCCTCTGCAAGCGGCGCAGTCGGGGCATGGAGAACAACAGAACTTGCCGACCCATACAACAGAATAGCCAATGATGCCGATATATCTGGCAGCCATTCAACGGCAAAGCACGGGGCAATGGTAGTTTACGAAGCCCAGTATCCAACCGGGGCCAGAAGTATACGCGGATGGTGGTCAGCAAATGCAATAGACAGTGCTTATTACCACTTCTTTGTAGATGATGCTAACAGTAGTGATAGCCTGAGCAGCCCGCGCGTTTCAACTGACGGTGAGTGGACAAACGAAGTACCACCTCAGAGCGATTATTATCATATAGCTTACTTTGCAGACATTAATCTGGATGGTAATTATCGTATAATTGCCAGAAGGGTTGATAATAACTGGTCAGATATTTCAGCTGCTTCGGATTCATTCCTGGCAACGGCTTATAACGAATACTGGCTTGGAGATTCACTCGGAATGCTTACGGCCAATGCCATATGGGACTACGGCTACCCTGCATCCTGGTATCAGATTGACAATACAACGTTTTCAACCCAGAATGATACTACACCTTACGCAACATCCATTGTCTGGAGAGAAGATTTGAGCTCAAACTCCATAATACTTTCATCCACAATGGATATAACTGCGGATATTTCCGAGCAGAGACCCGCGGATGGACAGAGCACTCAATTTACGGCAAAAGCCTTCTCCGGACGTAATCCAAGACTCAGTATAGTGCTTCCTGATGCAGGTGAAGTGTCACTGAGAGTTTATGATACAAAAGGAGCACTGGTGAAGAACTTTTCCGGTAATTACAGGAAGGGCATAAATGATTTTATAATACAGCCTTCTGTCACTGGAGCTTTCTTTGCTGTTGTGAAATACGGTGATAAGACCAAAACTCTAAAATTCGTATATATAAGGTAATTTAAAAGAAAACCTGATGCAAAAAGCCCCGATTGTATCGGGGCTTTTTGCATGTTATCTGCATTTAAAACTACAGTCAAGGTTTGAGCATCTTTAGCAGTGGATTTAGGCCAGATATACTCAAAGCATAAGAAAATATACGCGGTTATTTCTATAATAAAATGTTCGCATGTCTAACCTTTATAAATTTATGTGGCACAAATATAAACAGACAATTAAAAAATACGCCTATCAACCCAATGGTCTGCGGCATATATCGCTGAATTGTTTACAGGACTGATTATCAAGGAGTTATGCACTATTACTTGATTGTGCTTCTGATATAAATTACAATACTAGTGCTATGAAAGAAAAAAATAAACAAAAAAGGTCGAGGGTAAAAACAGATAAAATACACAGTGGAATAAATAATGTCAAACAATTAAACGAAAAGCGCATAAAATCCATAGAAAGCCAATTGCCCAAAAAATTCAAAAAATCGCTTACACTGGACAATTTGTTTTCCAGTAATGTAATAATTTATAAAAAATCGTGGAACACTTACAGATTTGTATTCCCACGCAAGTTTTACGCTCTTGAAGACTATATTGTAAAAAAATTTAGCAGTGAATTGGGACTTAGCAATAGCAATCAAGTAGAAAGATACGAGTTGAAGAGTTACGATATAAGCAGTGATATACTGCCGGAGAAAGTATTCTACAGAGAAGTGTACAATTTTATGAAAAAATACAGGAGGTTTTCCTGCAGCACCAGTGAAGAAATAACCCCGGCGAGTCACGGCTTGAAAATGTCGGAAATAGCCTTAACAGACAGAATTTACAATGGTTATCCTAAAAATGTATCAAGTCTATTGCATATGTACGAATATATGCTGAATTCCGATAATACTCCAAAACAATATATAGACAATTCCAACAAGTTCGCAGCAATATTTTACGGTCCTGCCGGAGTGGGTAAAACATTTTTCGCAAAAAGAATATTTTACACGTATAAGTACTATCCGATTTTCTTCGCAAATAGCCTGATGGGATTTCATTTTACTTATGTTGTTTTCATCGTGAGTTTATATGAGAAATTTAGAGAATTCAATTTTGACTTATCATTTTTCAGGCCAATGTTTATTGTAGATGAAGCAGAGATTATGTTTGCAGGCGACTATTCCATGGGAAATGTAGAAACAAGAATGCTTAGTGCAGCACTCAGGACACTACTTTCCGGAGAGGAGCAATATCCTTTTCTGCTCAATTTTCTTTTTATCCTCAATTTGTTGGATAATGTACAGTACAGAGCCATAAGACCGGGTAGGGTGGATATGATAATAAAATTTACAAAAGATACTGCAAATGAATACGCAAGAAAAATGAGAATATTCATAAATGAGCAGATGAAGTTTTATAAAATTCCAAAACGCTATGCCAGACAGGTAAATTTCAATGAATTTCCCCCGTCGTTTAGCACAGGTGAAATAAGTTATGTATTTAAAATGTGGTCCCTATACAAATATACTTATCCCATAAAGTTCTGGATTGACTATGTGCAAAAGGCATATATAGAAATAAATAAAAAGGTCAAACACGATCCTACTTACCCTGCAACAGAAAAGGTAGAATTGGGATTCACCAACAGGAAAACAGCCTGAATTCTAATATAGCATACAAGATGCACACCCTTTCTAAAGGGTGTGCATCTTTTTTTCAACGATAAATTAGTACAACGCAATTTATTACCTATTACACTGTGAACTTATTTCAAACTCTTCAGATTCTGGAATTAATTGGGAATGGTGTATTTATTTAATATGATTTATTGTAGAAAGTTATTACAGAATCACCCTGACAAGAGCCCATGTATTGATATTCCACAAAAATAGCTGTATAATATTATTATATTCAAATAAGGTTTTTGCCTTATTGAATAGAACCAAAAATATCAGGAGGAAGAAATGAACCTGCAACAATCATTCGTGGAGCTTCTTCGCAGGGCTGCAACGGACCTGCCCCCGGATGTGGAGAATGCTTTGAGTACAGCGTATGAGCAGGAGGAAGAGGGAAGTCCTGCAAAGGCGGTATTCAGAACAATACTTCAAAATGTGAAAATGGCTCGTGAGCAGAGCACGCCTATGTGTCAGGATACGGGCTCTCTGATTTTTTACATTGATTTGCCCGAAGGAGAAAAGGAACAATACTATATTGACATCATTAAGTCTGCTGCCCGTGAAGCCACACAAAAGCAGTATTTGAGGCCAAATGCCGTTAATCCCATTACTGGAAAAAATTCAGGCGATAACGTGGGCATCAATGCCCCGTATTTCCATTTTCACCAATGGGAGAAAGACGAGGTAAGGGTCAGACTAATGCTAAAAGGCGGCGGCAGTGAAAACGTCGGCACACAGTACAAATTACCCTACCCGCCTCTTAAAGCAGGTAGAGACCTTGACGGAGTGAGAAAGGTGGTAATCGATGCCGTTTTCAAAGCTCAAGGCCTCGGATGTGCCCCGGGAACTCTTGGAATAGGTATAGGCGGAGACAGAGTGACCTCTTATGCACTTTCAAAAGAACAATTCTTTAGAAAATTAGGCGAAAGGCATCCGGATAGAGACATTGCAGAATGGGAAGTTGCCCTTAAGAATGATTTGAACAAGCTCAGCATAGGGCCAATGGGATTTGGCGGTAAAACCACTGTAATGGACGTTTTTGTTGGTTATCAGCACAGACACCCTGCAACTTTTTATGTTGCCATAAGCTATATGTGCTGGGCTTTTAGAAGAAAGACCATGACAATAAAAAACGGGGAGGTTTACTATGATTAAATTAAAGGTCCCTATCAGTGAAACTGATATCCGCAAGTTAAAAGTTGGGGATGAGGTGCTCCTCTCCGGAATTATTGTAACTGCCAGAGACCAGGCACATAAATTGATGATAGAGGAAAAGCCTGATTTTATAAGGAAATATCTCAAAGAATCCGTTATATATCACTGCGGGCCAATTGTAAGAAAGAACAATGACGGCACCTGGAGTTTCGTGTCTGCAGGTCCTACAACTTCAATAAGAGAGGAACCATATCAGGCAGATGTTATATGTGAATACAATGTAAGAGGAGTTATTGGAAAAGGCGGTATGAGGGAAAAAACACTGGAAGGACTTCAGAGATGCGGTGCGGTTTATTTTCATGCAGTAGGGGGAGCAGGAACACTGATAGCCAATTCCGTTAAAAAAGTCGTTACAGTCTTTAAGCTTGAAGAATTCGGCTCACCCGAAGCATTCTGGGTAATAGAAGTGAAAGATTTTCCTGTAATTGTTACAATGGATTCTCACGGGAACAGTTTGCATGAAAAAATACTTAAAGAATCCGAAGAGAAAATGAAGAATCTCATCAAATGAACATTCGACATTCAAAGTTTTAATATACATTTCATATTTGTCACACCAACAAATAAAAGGCTGCAAATATAGTTGTTTTTCTTTTTTGCATGCCTTATAATATATAAGTTGGGCTTGATGATTTTGTGAACTGTTTAAAGGCTCAACAAACATAAATTTATTGAATTAATGTTGCACTTGATTATAAAAAAAAATAATATTGAAAAATGCTGGATTTAATATACAGAGATGATCTGACAGGACTTGCCAACAGAAGATATCTCAAAAGGATAAAAGAAGAGGATATGCTGGGACTGAAAGCAAAAGACAGCGTATTTACACTGGTGATGACTGATATAGACCACTTTAAGAGTATAAATGACACATACGGGCATCTTAAGGGAGATGAAGTTATAAAAGGCTATGCCGAATATCTTATTTCAAACCTCAGAAAGGAAGACATTGTCATAAGATACGGAGGTGATGAATTCATCGTACTCCAGCCCGGAATGAAGCAGGAAGACTCCAGAGTAGTGTGGCAACGTATTATAGACAGGTTAAAACAGCAGAGTATAGCAGGGACAGGAGTGAGTATAAGCGTAGGTCTTTCCAGTTTTCCGAATGACGGGAATACAATAGAGGTGTTAATAGAGAAAGCAGATAAAGGACTTTATGATGCCAAGAGGAGCGGAAGAGGGAAAATCGGAAGCGGGGAAAGGGAACGTATTATCATACCTGCAAAAGAATTTGTGGACAGGCATGATGAAACGGAAAACATGAAAGAAGCAATAGAAAGCAGGGCAATAGTACTGATAAGAGGGCCTGCAGGAATCGGGAAAACCAGGCTTGTCAGGGAAGTATTGAGTCCTCTCAGGGAGGTGGAAATTCTATGGGGAGATTGTGTACCTTTTAACAGACAACTTTCATACTATCCCATAAGAAACATAATAAAATACAAGTTCAAAAGGAATCCTGAGATAGCTTCTGCAATACCTCTGGCATACAGGGTGGAAATAGGGAAACTCGTACCTGAAATTGGCAGTCTTATTTCTGATGAGGATATGCGTGAGGTGGGTGAGACACTAAATAGATACAGGTTATATGAAGGATTTACAAAAGTCCTGGGTACAGGTAATATGAAAAAGCTAATTGTAATAGACAACATACAGTGGATAGATGAGGATAGTGTAGAATCGTTGAGATACGCGTTGAGGAGTTCTGAAGTAAGAGGTAACTATATCTTCATAAGCAGAACAGAAGAAAAAAACAGCAAAATGGAAGCATTTATATCCGAACTCGGAAGAGAAAGGCCTGTAAAGGAAATTAACGTAGATGTTTTTGATATGGATAACACGAAAAGGCTTCTACAATCAATAATTGGAGAAGGCTATGATGAAACATTTTATAAATACATATTCTCCAGCAGCGGAGGCAATCCGTTTTACGTGGAAGAAATATTGAAATCTTTGTATGAGGCTGGTAACATACCTGAGAAACATGAACGATTCATTCCTCCTGTAAACAACGTCATGCCACATGGCATAGAGGATGTTGTAAAGAGAAAATTTCTCAGATTGAGCAATGAGGCACAGGAGATTTTAAAAATAGGCAGTGTACTGGGATATATTGATACCAGGCTTGTAGGGGATATGACAGGTTATAATGAAAGTCATATTCTTGGACTCATTGATGAGTCCATAGAGAATGGCATTCTCAAAGAAAGCGATGACGAACGCATTGAGTTCAGCGGAGAGATAGTAAGAGACATCATATACAGAAAGGA
>JALTEL010000532.1 GCA_027073945.1 Caldifarciminota bacterium
ACTGTCTCTACACTGAATTTTAAGGGGGGAAAATACGACTTTTTCGAGAAAAACGGTATGCTCGGGCTCATTGCAAAACCTAAAATTGTAGCAACGGGATATTATTTAATTGATTAAACAAGGAGGTTTTTATGCTGCACATTTTAATAACAATATTGATAGGAGGAGGTATGACATTCTATAACAATGGATACTGTCATCAATCTACCATAGATATAAAAAACATAGATAAGAACATTGTACGTGTAAAAGAGTTAGACGGGAAATGGCATGAATTCAAAATCGCGTCTCTACCCGATACATTTGTTAAGTGGAGTCAATCAAGAAGGCTCGAAATGCTGGAAGGGATAAAGAAGGGGAAGTTTCCAGAGTATTTAGAAGGTCCACACAACGGGATGGTTGCAACATACGGTGGAAAGAGGAAAGACTCCCCCATATCCATAAACAATGCTGTAAAAGGAATGGGATTCATGCCAAGAAAGGATAAGATAAAACAATTGATAAAAACACTCTCTGACACAAAGGATTCCTCCTTCCAGAAAAAAATTCAGGTGCTTGAAGATCTTTACAGAACTCCTGATTCCTTTTTTACAAGAAAAGGGCTTATCTCGCTTGAATTGTACACTACAAAAGATTTTCAAACCAAAACATATTTAAACGAGATGACCTTCCCTGAAGTGGCTATTGTTTTCCTTGACATTCCCACCTTTCAGGTAAAAGCAGCTGTTAATCTCATATGTCCAGATGACCCTGCCAATACAGAATATCAGAATGATTTACTTACTTATGCTAATTTGATACACAGCTATTTCCATGGCCATTTCACAAGGAAATTTATCGCTGCGGTATACAACGTGGTTGCTGTTTTTAACAGCTCTCCGGAAAAAGGGGGCATGGGCACGCGTATTGAGTGAGGTATGAATCTACTTATAGGTCTGATATTACTCTCTGCAAAACCCTTGATAGCATCCAGCATAACACCTGTGACTTCTATTGTAAAAGAAATAGGCGGAAATTGTTTTTCATATTTCACAGTGACTCCCCCAAACGCCAATCCCCATTCCTTCGAAGCGCCTCCTTCTACAGTTAAAGAGATTTCAAATGCGGATATCTTCTTTTATGTCGGCGAGATTGAGCCTGATGGCAAGGTTCTATGCAAAGTATCAAAGCACTGCATAAAATTGACAGATTTTCTTCCCATAAGGCCAGATAATCCACATATATGGCTATCTCCATCGTATATGGATATAATTATTGATTCTGTATCCAGAGTGCTTACGGAATACGTACCATCCTGCGGAGATTCGATAGAATCAAGAAAAAAACTTATGAAAAGACGCATTGATTCTATTTTTAACAATGCAAAAACCACACTGGCACGCTGTCATAATCAACCGGGCGTGGTTCTCTATCATCCTGCTTTTGCAGATATGTTTAAATTCCTTGGAATAAAAAATATCATTGTGCTTGCTGCAGCACCTCCATCAGAACCCTCTGCAAAAGAAGTTTTGACGGACATTAAAAGCATTAAAAAAGGCCACTATCTCTTTGCGGTAAAAGAATTAAACACGCCTGGCAATGTTATAAATTCCGTGGCCGCTGAGACAAATCTGAAAATTATTGAATTATCTCCACTGTTAAAAGGGAAATACACAGACGCTATGAGCCTTGTACTCAAAAAGGTGGAAAATGCTGCCAATTGTAGCAGATAAGCTATCCATAGGCTACAAAAGCAAAAAAATCGCAGACAATATTACCTTCTCCATTACACAGGAAGATTTCATTGCTATTTTAGGACCCAATGGTAGCGGAAAAACAACGCTGGTAAAGACAATTTTAGGAATAATTCCGCCCATAGACGGAGAGGTCTCTGTATTCGGTTGTCCTGTAAAGCATGTTTGCCCACACAGAAAAAAAATAGGATATGTACCACAAATAGGCACCTTTTCACAGGGTTTTCCCTCAACTCTTTTAGACGTTGTTATAAGCGGACTCTTTCCGTACAAAAATACCCTGGCCTTCCCCAACAGCGAAGAAAAAATGCTCGCCAAAGAAGTAATAGAAAAAGTAGGTCTGCTGGATATGCAGGATACCCCAATTGGTCATCTATCCGGTGGACAGCAGAAAAGGGGGCTTTTGGCAAGGGCATTGATAGGCTCTCCTGATGTTATTATACTTGATGAACCCACCAGCGGTGTTGATATTTCCTCTACCCATAGCCTAATAAGTCTCTTAATAGACTTCCATGAGAAAGAGCACATACCTATAGTTGTTGTTACACATGATATAAATCCATATTACAATGTTTTAACAAAATTCATTCTCATCGGAAATGGCAAATTTGTAGTAGGCAAGAAAGAACAGATATTCAACAAGGAGTTATTGAAAGACATTTATGGTAATGGTATAGAGATTATTGAACAGAATGGCAGGAAATACCTCATAACCGGGGATTACCATAATGCTTGACTATTTTAGAATACCACTTTTTCAGCATGCCTTCATCGTTGCACTAATCGCAGGTGCAGGCCTGCCCCTTTTGGGAGACTTTGTTGTCGTGGAGAATTTCACCTTCTCAGCCGCAGGACTCGCACATATTGCATTTGCAGGTGTTACACTCTTTTTGTTACTGAATCTGCCACCTTTTTGGGGAGGACTTATATTTGCAATCACAGCTGCGCTATTTTTATGGTACGCAAAAGAAAAAAAGGCAATAGCCCATGATGTTACAATGGGCATTTTATTTTCTCTCTTTCTTGCACTTGCCGTATTATTTATAAAACTCAGCAAACGGTACTCAGGCGAGGCACTGGGCTATTTATTTGGCTCCATACTCGGCATCACTAAACTTGATATGCTTTATGCCATTATTATATTCCTTATTACCCTTTTTGTAATACTTTACTTTTACAGAGACCTTTATCTGATTATACTAAACAGAGAACTCGCACTTGCAGGTGGCATAAGAGTTTCCTTGATTTCTCTTGTCTTTCTCATTCTGCTTGCAGTGGCCATTGTTATATCAATGAAAATTATGGGGGCCCTTCTCGTTTTTGGTTTTATAGTTATACCATCTGCAGCCGCGTTTCAATTGACCTTCAGATTTCATAGGATGCTTGTACTTTCCTCTATATTTGGGGTGATTTCGGCTATGGCAGGGTTTTTCCCTTCACTGATTTTTGACTTTCCCCCAGGGCCTGTAATTATCATTACCTCGTTTTTTATATTCTTAATTGCTCTTGCATTTTCGAAAAAGCATTGATTTAAAAAGAGTCAGAGGACCTGTAAGCCGGGTTCTGTCATGTAGAGTCATTTATCTGAACCAGCAGTTTTCCACTGGCTTCAAGCGGTCTACCTGGACATAGCCGGGTCAGCTGTAAGTCCAATCTGACCTTGCTCCGGGTGGGGGTTACTACCCGATGAGTTACCCCATCAGGTCGTGGGCTTTTACCCCACGGTTTCACCTGAACCCCGGAGATACAAATCCGAGGTTGTCTTGTTTCTGTAGCCCTATCCATCATCAGAAAACTGATGTCAGGGAATTACCCTGCACCCTACCCTTTGGAGCCCGGACTTTCCTCACAGATTTTCTGTGCGACCCTACTGTCCTCTGACTCTGCTATATAATACACTAATTTATGTGAACTGTCAAGTCAATTTTGTAGTTATTTCAGTATACACGACGAACCTTCGCTGTGCTTTGAATTTCTGCACTTATACTTTATAATTGTAAATTATGGACAGGGAATTACATAACATAAAAAACGAATTAAGCTTACACAAACTGCATTTTTAGAACCTGCATATCATGAAGATATTGATTGTCAACTCGCTTTACTACCCTAATATATACGGTGGTGCAGAGATATCTGTAAAATTACTATCAGAGGAGCTTATCAAAAACGGATTTAAGGTTGTGGTAATTTCCCTGCACAACGCCGGAGACAAAATTGAATATCATAATAAAGTGAAGGTATATTATTTGCATCACAGAACCATATATTTCCCTTTTAGAGAAAAAAGGCAGTATGATGTTTTTCTCAAGCCTTTTCGCTTCGCCCTTGAGATGTATAACCCTTTTATAGAACAGGCTATCAAAGCGATATTAAAAAGAGAAAAACCCGATATTGTGCATACAAATAATATTTCCGTATATTCCCCCGTGGTCTGGCAGATAGTACATGCGTTGAGCATTCCTATTGTGCATACATTAAGAGATGTACAACTCCTGTGTGCCAGAGGGACAATGTTCAAGAGGGGGCATGCCTGTAAATCTCAATGTGCGTTATGCAGGTTCCTCAGCTCAACAAGAAAGCTAATGTCAAAACATGTAAATGCAGTTGTAGGCATAACAAATTTCATATTAAATAAACATCTCTCGCTTGGATGGTTTAAAAATGCTTCAAAATTTGTCATCCCAAATTCTCTTACCATAACATCTCCAGCACCACCTAAAAGGCACTTTCATAAACCTCTGAGATTTTTCTATCTTGGAGGGGCATTTGCACATAAGGGATATTTTTATCTCAACAGGACATTCTCAAAATTAAATAATGAAAATGCAGAGCTCTGGATGGCAGGAAGAGGAGATTTTAAAGATGTAGCAAACCATAAAAACATAAAAGTTCTCGGGTATGTAAAACCGGAAGATGTATATCCACAGGTGGATGTTGTTATAGTCCCAAGTCTATGGTATGAGGCATTCGGAAGAATAATAATAGAGGCCAATTCTTTCGGTATCCCGGTTATAGGCTCGAATATGGGCGGTATACCTGAACTTATAGAGCATGGGAAAACAGGCTTTCTCTTTAACCCTTCCATGCAAAATGACCTGTTAAAATACATTCGTATGTTCATTGATAATCCCGACATTATACTGCGACTTTCTTCCAATTGCATTAAATACTCGCAAAAATATACAACAGAAGCCATGGTGAAAGCTTATATTAATGTTTATAAAAGCATGGGGGCTGTCCAGGATGCATGATCGTATTAACCCCTATTTTGATAAGCTGGGAGTCGTTTTTCAAAAGACCGCTACAAAATGAGAAATATTCTTTTTATGACCCCAAGATTTCCTTATCCTCCAGACGAAGGAGGAAAATTTGATACCTATATGATGCTGAAGGCCCTTGCAAGAAATTTTAACGTGCATCTTTTCTATATCGGAGAAAGCAATAACAATCAGAACAAATTTTTAAAAGAGACAGGAGTGAAAAAAGTTTTTCATTATTATAAAAAAACAAATAATACCCTTTCGGGTCTTTTACTTAATATAATGTCAAATATTCCATACACGGTGAGCAAATATCATAGTCCTGAAATCTATACATACCTGAAAAACATAGCGAAATCAGAGGCAATCAAACTTTTGTTAGCCGATCATTTACATATGGCTTATTATGCAAAGAGCCTCAAAGAGGAGTTGAAAATCCCGGCTTTTTTAAGAGAGCATAATATAGAATATGAATTGTGGATGGGCATGTACAAAGCAGAAAAAAATCCTGTAAAAAGGCTGTTTTTTAAAAATCAATTTAAAAAGGTTTTCAAATACGAAAATAAAATTGTTCGTCATTTCAATCTATGTCTTCTAATATCAGAGAAAGACAGGAAAACTCTCAACAAAACGGCGTATGACATTAAAACTATTGTTGTGCATTCCCCGATTGAACCGGATAGATACATTGCAAAAATTAATCCAATTCCTCATTCCATTCTATTTATCGGAAATTTTTCATGGCCGCCAAATACTCATGGAATATTGTGGTTTCTGGGAAATGTATGGCCATACATAAAAAAGAATTTTAAAGATGCTTCGTTATACATCGTCGGGAAAAATCCTCCGGAAAAGTTGTGCGCTTTCGGCGGGAAAAATGATATAGCAGTGACAGGTTATGTTAAAGATATAAAGCCGTGGATAGCAAAATCCGAGGTGTTTGCCGTCCCTATTTTTTACGGAGGCGGATTAAAAATAAAAATCCTGGAAGCAATGGCTATGGGCAAGCCCGTTGTATCCACTAATTTCGGTGCAGAAGGACTGGATATCGCAGACGGGCAGCACTTTCTTGCAGCGGATACAGCGCAGGGTTTTATAC
>JALTEL010000533.1 GCA_027073945.1 Caldifarciminota bacterium
GGGCACTTTTCCGAAAAAAGCCCTTTTGCAGAGGTAAAGCATAGTTGTGGAATCCTTTCCCATTGACCACAACATTGCCACATTTTTAAATTTGGCCTTGGCTTCCCGAAGGATATAAACGCTTTTCTGTTCTAATTGCTGAAGATAAAAATCCATATTGATACTATTATCTTATACCACAAAGTTCTAAATTAACAAAGTTTTATATACCCCTATCTTGCTTTCCGCCAAAAATAAAGAATCACCGTTTTGGTAAAATTGAGAATAATAGTCAAACCGGTCGCTTGAGTTGCTTCTCCTGTCCACAAGTAAGTTATAATAAAAGTTACAACTATTACTATAATTCTCCATTCGATGGTTTCTTGAAGAATCCGCATCCTAATAATCAGAAATAAGCTGCTGGAAATATCTTATATTCTAATTTCAAGGAATCAATTTACACTTTCAGCAATCCTCAACTTCTATTTTGTCTCCCTTCAGCTTCACATTTAAAAGATATTTCGGATCATGCCCCATTCTCTTTAGCTCTCTTACTCCTCCGTAGTCAACTTTGTTGAAGATTACGCCTATATCTATTATGCTCGCTCCAAGCTTCTCTATGCTTTTTACTAGCGAAATTATTGTGCCGCCTGTGGAAATTAAATCGTCAATTATTAAAATTTTGTCTCCTTTTTGGATACCGTTGATGTGCAAAATATCGCTCTTATAGCCGCAAACATATGTCACGGGAATCTCGTCCAAAGTTCCTTTCTGTCTTTTGGTCGCGATGATCATAGGAAGAGATGTCTTAAGGGAAATAGTGGTGGCAATATGAATCCCCATCGCTTCAGGGGTTAATATCTTTGTTGCTCCTCTCCAGTTCAGTTTCTCAAGCAGTTTATTCGCGGAATCCACCAAAATGCTCGGCTCCAAAGGCGGCTCTTGCTCGCAAAGGCTGTTAATTATATATCTGTAATTTCCCTTATTAATTATCGTTGCGTTCCTCAATTGGTTCTTAAATAGCTCTAAGCTCATTTTTCTAGGGCTTCCATTGATTTTTTGGCGTCTTCAATAAACTGGGCAACTGTTTCCTTCGTCCTCGCCCCAAGCAAAGATTTGGCAATAACTTGAGGAGGAATAGTGAGAATATGGGCGCCTGTGTCCGCCCAAAACTCAAGGTTCTCCGGGCTTCTTACAGACCCAACAATAATCTCCACCCCTTTAATCTCATAAAAGTCCAGCCAGTCCCGAACCTCCTGTATAACCTCAAAAGCTCTTTTTACTCCTTGTTCTTCAGAAATCCTTCCGCCAAATATGCTAATAAAATTCGGCCTCTTGGCTTGGGGATTTGCCTGCAAGCCGGCCTCAATGGCCTTGGCGGCTAGAATCGCCTGGTTAAAGGTGGTCATAGCAGTAACATTGACCCTGACCCCTTCTGAAACCAATTGGCGGATAATAGGCAAAAACGAGTTTCCTTTCCGGTCAGTAATGGTAATCTTGACAGCCATATTGTCTGCCAGTTTGGCGTAGTCCCTGGCTTGTCTTAAAACTTCCTCCGGGTCCTCCGAGGTTACTTCGGATGAAACCGTCCGAGGTTCAATCAGCTTGGCAATCTCCAGCGTTCTTTTTTTAATCCCCTCTATGCCGCCGGTAACTCCGCTTTTTAGGCAAATTGTGGGATTAGTGGTAACGCCGTCGCAAACTCCCCAAGAAAGATATTTTTTAATCTCTGCGATATCCGCGGAATCTATAAATATT
>JALTEL010000534.1 GCA_027073945.1 Caldifarciminota bacterium
TTAATAAACCTGAGCGAGAATATCAGGACTTACCAGTTCATAGATTTGCTCTGGCTACTTCAATCTCGGTAGATATGTTCTCTGATCTACCCAGAGTTAGGTTTGGTAACAATCTGGTTATCTTTGAACGAGTGTTGTCGGAAAAATTCCTTAGAGCAAGACAAAATTTGTTGCACAGGTCTAGATATATACTATTTGCGGAGCCCCCAACGGATTATATGGCAGTACGAGTACATGTATCAGCTAAGACAGTACATGACGCGGCTAATAAAGCTCTGGAAACTGTAGATCTTGTCAGGGGCATTTGGAACTGGGTTGAAAACCGGCGACACCCTATGCGTACGTCATTGGGTGGAAAGCAGGAACCCGTCAACCAAATTATTCTTGGGCCTATACACACTCTTCATAGGCCTAATGGTGATCTTGCAACTGATAATACATGGTGGTATGAGCAAAGTTATTTGGGGGCAATTCGGCCTTTACGAGTAGACGGAGAAAGAAGGGATGTGTTTTACAGATCATTGGCCTTTTTTAGAAAAAGACTCAAACAGCATAAATATCCTGATATTGTTCGAGAGGCTATTATCCGATATACGCGATCTCTGGACGAGAGGATCCTTCCTACAGCGTTTATTAAACTGTGGGGAGTGCTGGAATTGCTAACTGATACCATCGGTACGAGCTATGAAGTAACCGTTAAACGAACGGCCTTTATCTTTGAAGAGAGGGATTACCATTTTCAGGTCTTGCAACACCTGAGAAAATATAGAAACTCGTCGGTTCATATGGATAGTGAGAACAGTGAAATAGAGACATATTTATATCAGCTAAAAAACTACGTAGAAGCATTAATAGAGTTCCATATTGGAAACAAGTATGGTTTCTCGTCTATTCAGGACGCTGCATCGTTTCTTAGTCTTCCCTATGACGACAATGCTTTAGTGGAACGAATTAAGAAACTTCAATTCGCCAGAAAATTTCGCGGATATTCATGAATTCCAATGAGCAGTGTCTAACTTTGCATGCACCCGACCCGCCTTCGGCGGCTGGTAAGCGGCATGGAATTTTCAAATTTGGGCTATACCGAAACAGTGGCGCAACTGCAAAGACGATGGGCAGGTGAGCCATACGTTGGGCGTGGATAAGGGCATCACATGCAAGGGCTTTACAGTGTCTCGCCTGCTCTGCTTATGAACGTAGAGCGCATTGGAGAGAAAATCCGCAGGGAGCTTCAGGGCAAGGTGTTTTTACTGGAATACATCACCTTGCCTGAAGCGGGGCAACATGTTGTGTTGCGCTTCGAGCCGCGAGCGGAAATCTCCGGTCTGGATGAAATAGACGCGATCGAAAACAGATTGAGCCAATTGGTAGTGAAGGGTTTTGGGCTGTGCTTGTAGGCGAGACATATAGGCGGGTGGAGCCACCATTGCCTTTGGCAGCCTTGCCAATGTGGCTAGAGAAATTCGAACAGGTTGTTATGCACAAGCCTGTGCCAGTTGCATCTACTCCGTTTGCTTCAGAAATTGAGAAGGATAGTCAAATCATTCGCACATACATTCCTTTGTCTCCCAGCGATTGGGTGTGGGAAGTGGAAGTTTCTTTGTCGGCAGGAGCGGGCTTGCCGATTATTCGGATAGTATCGGAAAATCTGCGGGATGGGCAGGTGGTAACCATTGGGGATCAAGAGTTCGCAGTGGAATACGTCCCGCACAATGGTGGCTACAAGAGCCTCGTAA
>JALTEL010000535.1 GCA_027073945.1 Caldifarciminota bacterium
CATTGAGGCACAATTGTATGTAAACAGAGCTTTGAGAAGAGGAAGTGCAATGGCTCACACAGCCACGCATTTACTGCATGCCGCCCTGAGAGAGATATTAGGGCAGCACGCCAGACAGCAGGGCTCTCGCGTTGAGCCGTTTAAACTTCGGTTTGACTTTAACCACTACAGGGCATTATCACAGAAAGAAATAGATGAGGTGGAAAAACTCGTCAACAAAAAGATAGAGGAAAACATAGTTCTTAATATTGATTTCATGAATTACCTTGATGCGCTAAAAAAAGGCGCAATGGCATTGTTTGAAGGAAAATACGGCGAGACAGTACGCGTTATCAAAATAGGTGAATTTTCAGTTGAACTGTGCGGCGGCACGCATGTGAAATCCACAGGTGATATTGGATTTTTCAAGATAATCAAAGAAGAATCCTCAAGCTCAAACATAAGGCGAATAGAGGCGCTTGTCGGTGATAAAGCCGTTGAATGGGTGCAGTCCAGGGAAAAGTTGCTGTCTGACATTTGTGAAGAACTCGGCACAGAGCCCGCACTTGCAAAAGACAAGATAAAAAAGACAAAAGACAGCATAAAGCGTATGGAAGAAGCGATTGATACTATTCAACTAAAACTGGCGCGCATATACACTGAAAAAATATCTTATTTCACTGTCGGAAATATGGAGATAGGCTGGTCTGTTGTAAATGATATGGATACAAAATTCATAAGAAAGATGATGGACACATCCAGAGCGAGTGCAAAAAATCCTGATGACCTTGTGTTAATCCTGGCAAACAAAACGCACAAAAATGAGAATATCATAGTTTATGCAGGCAAAAAAGCAAAGGAAAAATGTCCTGCAAATCGAATTTTAAAGGCTTTCACAAAAAGATACAAAGGTGGAGGCGGAGGTAGTGCGGAAAAGGCAGAAGGTGCTGTATCCGTTAGGTTGGACATAACTCACAATATAATTAATGAGCTCTTAAAGGAGGCATGTGATGGATATATTTAAAAAATGCTATGATTTTGAGGAGGCGGAAAAAGCGCGGAAACTGGGATATTACCCGTATTTTCAGCCTGTTGAGTCTGCCGAGGATGTTGAGGTGGTTGTAAACGGCAAAAAGAAAATAATGTTTGGCTCAAACAATTATCTCGGACTTACAACTAACGAGAAAGTGAAGGAATCCGCCATAGAGGCTGTCAAAAAATACGGCACAGGTAGCTGCGGCTCAAGATTTTTGAACGGCACACTGTCCATACACGAAGAACTTGAGCATGACCTTGCCAGATTTGTGAATAAGCCGGCCGCTCTTGTATTCAGCACCGGATATCAGACAAATCTCGGCATAATGTCCGCTCTGCTTTCCAAAAATGACGTTGTATTTCTGGACAAATGGGACCATGCCAGTATTGTTGACGGTACAAAGCTCGGTATGGCCAAGGTAAAAAGATTCAGGCACAATGACATGGATAATCTCAGACATCTGCTTGAGCAAACACCGGACGACAAAGGGCGCTTTATCGTGGTTGACGGTGTTTTCAGTATGGAAGGAGACATAGCTGACCTTCCGTCCCTTGTAAAAATAAAAGAGGAATACGGTGCAAGATTGATGGTGGACGATGCTCATTCCATAGGCATATTGGGAGAAAACGGAGCAGGAACAGCAGAACACTTCGGACTAACGGACAAGGTTGATATTATTATGTGCACATTCAGCAAATCGTTTGCATCACTCGGCGGCTT
>JALTEL010000536.1 GCA_027073945.1 Caldifarciminota bacterium
TTTGTTGGATAGGGTTGCCGGCAGGCAGCAGAATGTGCGGCCTCCGAGAATGAATAACTATGTCCGCCATCATTATGTTTATGGTCATAGTAATGAGAGAGGTCGGCCCTGCTCGGAAGTGGTGCGGTCTTGAAAACAATAGTGAAAAGAGAGTATGATTATGGAATTTAGAAAGCTTTTTAAACAATAGTTGTATGTCCTAAATGGAGTTGAAGTAAATGGAAATATTAAATGCAGAAATTGGGACACAAAAGGTAGAATTAAAGACTGAACAGGTTTTCGATCTAGCAACAGAAACCTATGTGGATGAGGTGTCAAGAATTATTAAAAACAATTTCTCAATATTTCTTACTACTGAAGAAGAAGCTGTTGATTATCTCCAACAGGTATTTTTAGACAGATATTCTATAAATAACAAGATTACACAGAGATTTTTAATGTTCGATGTGAATGGAGATTTACTCCTAAAACAATCTTATATTTGCCCCAAATGCGGAGCATTTATACCATTAAACGATTCTGAAGAAGTCGTGCCTGTAAAATTAAAGTCACGACTTAAAGTTAAATTTCCAGAAAATGAAGATATAACAACTGTGGAATTATATGGAGAGTTTAATCAAGGTAGAAAGCAGATGCGGGGTGGCATGTACAAAAGTGGCAAATTAGTTTACCCGATAAACCGTTTTGTCAATTTTGCTAATTTTATTGAGTTTAGCAGGGGAAACCGTTCTAACCATGATACTTATGCGATTGTGAAAAAATGTCCCCATTGTTCCTATAGAATGGCTGCTGATGAAGGTAAAACTGTATATGATATGATAGCAAGGTCAGTAGAACGCCACATTCCTACATATGATAGGATTGCTAAAAGTTACAAAATAACTTTTCAAAGAGGAGAAAACAGCGAGATAGCCTTTAGAAGAGAGATTCGGTATGGGAAACACAATTTTTGTTCAGGTATAAATCTATCCAGACAGTCTAAAAACGAGGCCTTGTTGGAAATCCAGATGCTAGATTCTTACGCAAAACCGATATCCAAAAACATTATGATTGTTAAAAAACTAATTGAAATTATTGGAAAAAATGAAAAAGTATAAGGTTATTATCTATGAGTCTCAGGCTAAAAAAGGCTATTTGTCAAAAGACCTTGCCTCGTAACTTCGAGTATTAATCTCCACATCGTTTTTAGTTCTAAATTTCCATTATCTGCCTTTCGTCCAACACCCATAAATACCTCTCCTCACTTCCCCTTCCCATGATAGAAATTACCGACATAATCGCAAGGGAAATCCTCGATTCGCGGGGCAATCCCACGGTGGAGGTGGAGGTTTTTGCAGACAGCATCCGGGCCAGGGCCGCAGTTCCCTCCGGTGCATCCACGGGCACAAGGGAGGCCGTGGAGCTCAGGGACGGCGGAAAGAGGTATCACGGCAAAGGCGTCCTCCGGGCCGTTTCCAATGTTGAGGACATCATCGGGCCGCAGATAATCGGCATGGATGTCTTCGACCAGCGCGGTATCGACCTCACCCTTATCGACATAGACGGCAGCCCGAACAAGGGGGAACTGGGGGCCAACGCGATTCTCGGCGTTTCCATGGCCGTTGCAAGGCTCGGTGCGTATCTCAGCGAGACGCCGCTCTATCTCTATCTCGGGGGCCGCGACGCCCATGTCCTTCCTGTTCCGTTCATGAATGTCATCAACGGGGGCCAGCACGCCGGCAACTCCCTGTC
>JALTEL010000537.1 GCA_027073945.1 Caldifarciminota bacterium
CCACAGGTATAACCTCCTTTTTTTCAGTACAGAAAACGGTTTCTGATATTATTATAGCTTGACCTCAGTTTATCTGGGGTTAACCCAAATCCAAAATAGAAATTCAGCATTTTGGATAACACTTGAACGTTATGGAATAGTAGAGCTTACAAAATCTACAAGTACCTTGGTACCAAAAGTAAAAGCAACACGATTTAAAGTAGAGTTTGGGTTTGAAGCTGCCTAGATAATAGAGTGTTTTTCATGGCTCATGGTTGCATAAAATAGGCTTTATTAAATATTTAGCCTAATACTTGTATAATGCCATTCTTCAAAATGTTGAGAGGTGTCCGAGTGGTCGAAGGTGCAGACCTGGAACGTCTGTGTGGGGCAACCCACCGAGGGTTCGAATCCCTTCCTCTCTGCCAGCAAACCCCCTAAAATAGGCACTTTCAGAGCATCAGTTCTTCAATTGTGACCAAATTGTGTCCAAAGCTCAAATAACCAGTTCCAAAAACTTCTTTTCATCAGGTTTTAGATTCCCCGTGTAATGCTTTCTTGTCGTACTGATTTCATCATGTCCGATTTGTTGCGTCAACCAAGTTTCGTTCTGTCCTGACTGGAGCATATGTGTTATGAAAGTATCTTTCATATTGTATAAGCTGTCAACCCTTACACCAGCTTTCTTACAAGTCATTTGAAACTTTTTATTGATATAATCAATCTGGTAATAAGGACGCCCATCCCTATTGACAAACACATACTCTGAACGCAGTCCAGTATCCATCTGCTGTATCCTGAGTGCTTCTTCTGCTTGAGGGAGCATATTGATTTGTCTGATTTTCCCACCTTTTGGCAAATCGACAACACCTTCACGTATTCTACTGTCAACAAGAATCAAGTTTTCCTTGAAGTTGACCTTCGACCACTTTAATGCGATTATCTCTCCAGGTCTCATCCCACTGAAGAAAGCCAGTTGAAAAAACGCTCTATATTTTCCACTTGTCGCTGCAAGAATTTTCTTTACCTCTTCAAGTGTATAGATTTCTGGACGCTTTAGTTGTACTTTTGGAGCCTTGACCGCTTCAAGTGGATTACGGTTAATCAACTCGTCCAAAGTTGCCATCTTCATAATCAAATTAAAGACGGAACGATAGTTGCGAATAGTTTTAGGTTTTAATCCAACAGTATTCTGCCAATCTCGTACATGGCTGGGTTTGATATCAGTAAGCTGCATATCACCAAATCTTTTGCAAAGAACATTGAACTTTTGAAGATTCTCTTTGTGTGAAAAGTTATTGCGTTCACTTTTAGTGACCTCGAGTGCGTATGCTCCGTACTCTTTAAAGGTCATACACTCTTTTGGCGTACTGCTTCTTTCACTATGAATCTTATAAAATTCATCAATAGCATTTCTTTTCAAAAATGCCATATGCTGTTTCGTATTCTCAAGCCCCGAAGGATACCTGAATCGTTTTCCGCTGATACGGGCATCAAACCAAAGCTGATTACCCCGTACCGTTATATTTATTTTTGCCATACAATCTCCTATGATTGTCGGCTACCAGCACCCTTATATTTTACTTGGGTCTGCTGAAGATACGGCAATTTTGTTCTGTGGATATGCCAGGTTTTTCCAATTTGTCTAAAGTAGTCTGGGTGAATGTTTCTCGTGCACCATTTTCGTAAACCGTCAACTGACTTATATCCTACTCTGTTGGCAAGGTTAAGGGATAAAGGATACCAATCGGGATGCATACCCAAAATATCCAGGATTAAATCAATCTTTTCCTCAAGTACTTCTATCCTTTCTGTCAATAACATAATTTTACCTCTGTATAATTATCTATAAGATTCATTGCTTTTTCTCCTATTTGTTTGAGATAACGGCAGTGTAGAAAAAACAGGGTGGGTAAAAAAATGGCTTATGTTCCAATCAATAAGAATTTTGATGTCAGAACGCTTGAGATACTAATGAGAGGTGTAGACATAGAAGTAAAAGAGCTGATAAAGCGCAATGTCAGCCGATTTAAAGATGCCCATCTAACTTCATATGCCGAGAATCTCGACAAACTGAATATCCTGACCAGAGAGTATGAGCAGAAACTCAAAGAGAACATAGAAGCGACGATGAAAAGACTCGCTTCTACCTATGATGGGCAGAATATTTCTGATGCTGAAGCCGCTAAAATTTTCAAAGATACGATTGCAGCTGTCGATTCAACGTTGGGAGCATTGGAGCCAGATATCTTCTTTGGGGAAAATCTATCTAGTTTGCTGGAAGATGAGTTCATCCACCAAAAAAAGGATGCTAGAAGTCATTTTTCAATGTTTGTTGACCAGTACGAAAATGACCTTGACGTGAATACCCCAAACTATATGAAAAAATACATTAATGTAATGATTGGGCATGGTTATATCTTTGAGAAAGAGAGCCAGCGCTATTCCCTGCTTGTGTTTCTCTCATTTTACGAAGCATATGTGAAGCGGATAGTTGGGTTATGCCTGTTGTCGACCTTTGACAAAGACCACAGGGGAGCTCTTAAAAAACTGATACAATCGGAAGATAGTGACGAAAGAAAAGAAGCAGAGAACGTATTGGAATTTGTGGAAGGAATGAAAGTGCCATTGGCAAAAAGCTGCTACTTCTCCAACTTTCAAAAGTGGTTCAAAGGGGATATATCTGAATTCATAGAACGATTCCTGATAAGTTCAGTGGATGAAGCGCATAGTATTCCTTATCAAAAGAAGACACTTCTTGATAAAAAGATGCTCAAGTCAAAAAAATGCTCGGATATGGTTGAACCGCCTATCACAATTCCAAGTCCTACTCTTATAGATAACTTCTTCCTTCTGAGAGATTCACGCTATATGATAATGTAAAAACATCACTCCTCTTTTTTACCCACCCTGTTCAAAGTAGTATTCCTTATCTTTAAAAAATAAGGAGCAAATTTATGAAATTTGATACAGCTGAACGGATAGAAGAGTATCTGTTAAAGAAATACAATAAACCGATAATAACCAAAAAACAATATGCTGAAGAGACACATTCATCGGTCTCAACAGTAGACAACTATATCGCAAAAAATGATGGTGTAGCAAAGTATGTCAAGCTTGGGAGTGCAAAGAATGCGAGGATTGTCTTCCCTATCGTAGAAGTAGCTAAATTCCTTGCTGGAAATGTGGAGGTAGATGATGTATAAAGAAACAGAAAGAAAGGGTGGAGGCAACCACCCAGACACTTATCAAAGTAAAGTAAGTAATTATACCATATCTCTTCCAATTCTGCATCCCACAGCAGCGCAGGCAGCGGAGAATCTCGGATGCAGTATAGAGAAGAATAGCATCATCGGCACGGTTGAGCAGATAGAAGCTTTTATGGCAATGCAAAACCCTATGTTCCAGTCCAAATACAACAGCTCCAAGTATCTTAACGGTGCCTGGAATCCCTTGAGCCGTAAATTGGAACTGAAGCTCCCAGAACCGAAAGTGGGGCACATCCTGATGAGTGCAAGTGTGCTGCGTTCGGATAAAACGGTCTCGACTGGGTTTATGCCTACGGTCTACGAGGATTTTTCTCAACTGGCAGATGCGATGCATACCCACGCTCACTCTCCTTCCATCTATAGCCCCATCAACAGGTGGGACACCTATCAGAACAGGATGAAGTGGGACTTTAGAAGGCGTAAACACAATATCTCTTTCATCGGCAATATGATGGTCTATGATTTTGATAACGGCATACTTTCATTTGATGATGCGGCAACGATGATGAAAGACAATGACCTACACGGTCTCGTCATTCGCTCCAAAAGTGACCCACAGTATGACTATGACAGATTCAAGATGCTGATTCATACTGACCTATTCTTCCCTGTCTATCAAAAAGACGAAGCTCCCGAAGGCTTCCGAAAAGTCGGTTTCAATCAGTACAAAGACATCTATATCGGGCTGGCTACAAAGTACGGCTTCTGGGAATATGCAGACCACAGCACGACCGACCCGAGCAGGCTGATTGCACAGGTCAACAATAGTGATTTTGAAAGGAGAGAGTATGTCGCAGTTTGATATAAATGAACTCGCTTCCATTGGAAAGCGAGAGACGGACATAGGACACTCCCCGAAAGATACGAATAATAGCAAAGCGGTCAGATTACCGCTTGATACGACAATCACCCATCATGGAGAGATTATAGGTACCCTTGGAACGGTTGAAGAAGGTAAAAGATGTGATTGCCCGCACGGACATCTTCATAGTGATGGTTTAGGTGAAGATTATGCTCACACAGTACGACTGGGTGGCGGGGAAATAGGCATCAGTTGCAGTGGCGACAGCTGCCCTGGGATGTTCATTCCAGATACGCCTATGAGTCGTTCTGATAGTTTTGCAGCCGACACTGAAAAATTAGACATTAGACGGTTAGACGCCCAACCGCTGCTTCATTTTACGGAGGAGATGATACCTGAGTCAATTAGACGTTGGACGTTAGACAGCTGTTTGCAGACCGAGGGTTCTCTTAACTATGGGGCGGTATCCGTCATTACAGTCTGTGCAAATCTGATTGGGATGCGCTGTCAGGTCAAACCCAAGAAGCACAGTGACTGGAAGCTTACGCCTAATCTTTGGGGAATGCTCATAGGGGAGCCCTCGCACAGAAAAAGCCCAGTGGCAGACCAGTTTCTAAAACCGCTTAAAATGTTGGAAGCAGAAGCGGTTAAAGTCCACAAAGAGAGAATCGTACAGTATGAGACCGAGGATATAGAGCGGAAGATAGCCGAGAAGACTAAAAAGAAAGCCCTTGAAGAAGCGTATGAATATGGCGATGAGTCGATGATAGCCGATGCCAAATCTATGTATGTTCCCCAGCTTGAAGAGCCCAAAATGGAGCGCTTCATCGTCAACGATGCTACCACCGAGAAGTCGGGGGAGCTTATGAGCGTTAACGAGCGAACTATCTTACAGTACCGAGACGAACTGGCTGGATTCTTCACCTCTTTGAACAAGAAAGGCAGAGAGAGCGACAGAGCGTTCTACCTTGAAGCTTTCAAAGGCGATAGTCCCTACACCTATGACCGTATCGGCAGGGGAACGATTCATATCGAGAAGCTTAGCATCGGGCTCTTTGGGACGATTCAGCCAAGCGTACTGGCAAATATCATTCCAAAGAACGGTGACAGCGGGGATGGACTGGCGCAGCGGATGCAGCTTGCGGTCTTCTCTGAAGGTACAGCCAAGCCCTATTATGACGAACCAATAGATAAAAACGCGAGAGAAGAGGCTTATGAGCTTATCAAGAACCTTGCGTATGAGAGCTACGAGCAGATGCCTGGAGCACAGATGGATTGTGATGGTATTCCTTATTTTACCTTTGATAGTGATGCACAAATAAGATTTGTACAGTGGTATGATGATATGAAAATGAAAGAGCAAAGTGAGCAGGATAACAATATGCAGGCACATATAGGGAAGTACTATGGTCTGCTGCCATCATTGGCTCTGGTATTTTTCCTGATTGACAAAGTGGCAGGTACAACCGATGCCAAAGCGATTGGGGTGTCTCATCTTGAAATGGCGATAGAGTGGTGTACCGTCCTTGAGACTCACGCCAGAAAGATGTACGCTCTTGCAGGTTCTTCATCTCAATCAGAAAATATTTCACAGAAGATTGTCGAGTATGTGCAAAAACATCAGAATATGCTGCCAGCATCCTTCGGAGAGATTTCCCAGTATGTAAGAGGAGCCAAGGCGAAAGATGTTGAAGACGCATTGAAAGAGATTGCCGAAATTGAAAACAGAACGGTCTTAAAACTGCTCGCACAATAGTGTCTAATGTCTAACGTCTAAGGCATTTAGACAATTAGACGTTAGACGCGAAGATGAAAACAAAAAGGTTAAGTATGAATCAAAAAATATCATCCTTCCATTCAAACATACAGGAACCACATCCACGAAGCCTTACGAACACAGAGGAAATCTGTTCAGAGAGCCAACCGTTCACATTGGTACCAAAACCCACAAGACGGTATCTCAAACAACTGGCACTCTCTTATCTGTACTGTCCTGACTGTGAATCCA
>JALTEL010000538.1 GCA_027073945.1 Caldifarciminota bacterium
ATTTATTTTCTGATAATTTTAATAATTTTGAAGGGAAGTTATATTTTGTGAAACTATTTTGGGAATTGGTTTTCCAAGCGTTTATGCCTGCTGTTGACAGAATTGAAGCATATCTGTAAAGCCCCCAATACTGTCTTCTTTTTATCCGCTCTAAGAATATATCGCTTCTTGACAGCAGGTTATAAGATTCTGAGATACTTTTTTTGTTTGTGTATGCTGTGCAGATATTTTCAGAAACCCACAACTGCCCAATTTTTAAATCAACTCCAGCATTACTGAAGGTATCTGTGAGATTTTTGGAAAAGTTTCCTCTAAAAATTTTTTGCATTGATTTGAATATATCTTTCTGAACATCTCTTGAGCTGTCAAGTATACTTTTCTTGGTTAATTCATTGCTGTTTCCGATTGAGGTTTCTAAATCTATTATTGCTGCCCTCAAATCTCCGTCAGAATTTTTGGCCAATTCAATAACTGCATCTTCTTCATATGTTACTTTCTTGGCATTTAATATCCTAACAAGCATCTTTGATATATTTGTATATGTCAGTTTTTTGAATTGGATTTTATCGCAATAATACCTAAGAGTTTTGAATTTTTGATTCCAAAAGTCTGATGCAATTAGTATTACTGGAACATTTGTCAATTTTATTATGTCCACCAATCTTGATGTGTCCCTTCCTTTCAAGGATTCAATATCGTCTATAAGCAGAATTTTTTCCTTGCCAAACAAGCTTTTTGAGTTTAAAGCGTTGATTATCTTATCACTTAGTAACTGCTTATCTTCAAATTCATTGAAGTCAAATTCGATGATTTCATAATTCATTTTATGGGCAACAACTTTAACTGCACAGCTTTTCCCAGTTCCGGGAGGTCCATAAATTATTACAGCTTTTTTCTTATTCTTCTTGAAATTTTCTAAAAAACTTATCAAGCTATATAATGCAGATTTTTGCCCGACAATATCTTCCATTGTTTGGGGTTTATATTCTATTGAAAGTGGAGGCATCATACTAAACCATTTTTGTTAAAAATTTGAAATAGTCTTTTCATATCTAGCTTTCCGGAGCCTTTGATTATGTCGAGAGTATTTAGACTGTTATTATTATCTTTGTTCATTTTTGAAAAATAAATCTCCTCAAGTGGGGCGACTCGGAAATATCCTTTTCCGCTTTTCCCTCTGCCGAAATATCCCCATATCTCCTTTACGTCTGTTGAGAATATCTTTTTTGAGAATATCAATTTCCTGTCCTCGTATTCCACAATGAAATTTTTAGTGTCTGTTTCACCCAATAAGAAATCAATGTTTACATCTCCGCTTGGAGAACTCTTTTTCGCTTTTATTTCATCTTTTTTGAGAACATAAATTGTATAATTCATTTTGAATAGCATTTCAAGTATTTTTTCTTTTAGAGAAATTTTTGATAGTATCGTCCCTCTTGGAACTTGCGTTGTTTTTATGCCGTGCGCCAAAAGGGCATAATATCCAAAAATGTAGTAGTCTATTTTTAAGGTGTCGAAAAGATTACCTATTTTAGTTAATTCATCCAAACATATCCTCTCGAGTTTTTGCTTGTCAATGAACATTCAATCCTCACCTGCAAATTGGGCTAAAAGGGATTCTATCTGTAAATACTCATCCGAGCCTTCAACTATCCTGAACTCATATTCGCCTATTTTATCCAGCATTTTTATCTTCTTTTTGTTGTCCATTTCTATATCCCATATATTC
>JALTEL010000539.1 GCA_027073945.1 Caldifarciminota bacterium
TGCATATCCAGGAAGCATCATATCATCGCCTTTCATATCGATATAGCTCTGAGTTTTCCAATCCCATCTCTGTACGATGTACCAGGGTATGCCTGCAAGTGCTTGGTCTACCCTCATGGGATGCATAGAGGGATATGAAACGAAGTTTGGTTTTTTTGAAGTTAGATAAATTGTCCAGTTTGATGGCAAAATTCCCTTTACTGTAAAGTTCGCAGTTTTTGAGGCGATGTTTATTGACAGACCCATCCAAGGCGCAACATTTAAAAATCCCAGATTGAACTGGTCTGGTCTGGATGGGTCGAAGCTGTGCGGTATACCGTCATAATAGAAGACTGCATCATAACTTCCATTATTTGTACCGTCTATGCACGCAAAGACATCTCGTGTTGCGCTATCTTCTAGATATATATTGAGTTTTCCACTGACGTTTTCGATTCTGTACACTGTGGTGTTGTCCACTATTTTCCATTCCCAATACCTCATATAGTTGTCTCTGACGATTTTTGCAGGGTTTTTTGAACTAGTGTTTAAATTTATTCCATGCTCCTCAAAAGCTGAAATAAGCTCTGGACTCACATTATCCCAATTTTGTCCAGATGAATTTTTTATATATCTATCATATGTAGAATTTAAGCTAAATAGATATTCGCCCAAGAAAAATGGCACAGACATATCTGACTGGTTGCCTAAAGAATAGTTTCCAAACATATAAATATTTAAGATAAAAGTTAAGTTAAATATGAATTTTTTAGCAATCTCATTGCCTGCCATATCTGATGCCTTTAAGGTAAGCGTTATGCTCCTCCCCCGCCATTTTGATGCGTCTAAAATATAAGGACTTTTAAGCACATTGAAAGTTCCTCCGACTGAATAGAGCACTTCTTCTAAGTGTGCGTCCGATACATTTACTTTTATATCATATCCCTGTTTCCAGAAACTGTAATTTTTTTCATTCATATAGATTGTCACCGTAATGTTTCTTTGCGCAGATATTTCCAAAGAAGGCGGTGTATCATCTATATCTATACTGTATGTTCTCATAACCGAGTGCCCTGCCCTGTCCGTCGCCATCACGGTTACGGAATATGTTCCATCAGTCCAGTTATCTGTGTTTATCACCCATGGGCTGTGCCACATGAATGCAGGGCCTCCATTTATTGAGTAACTTATGTTCTCAAGGGTGCTTTCCTCTATATCGAAGACGATGGGAGTGCCCGACCTCATGACCCCGCTCTCAGGAGATATGACCCTTATGTCCGTGGCTTTGTTGTCTATTGTGAAATTGAAGTGTGTCGAGTTGCTATTTCCAGCCTTGTCAAGAGCGCATACCTTCAGAGTATGATTGCCCTCTGTCCACCAGTCCGTGCTTATGCGATAGGGCTTCGGGAGGCACTGAGGTTTACCATCATCGAGGGTGTAGTTGGCTCCTGCGAAATTCTCATCCTCTATATCCAGAACTACAGGGGTACCGGATTCCATGGCGGAGCCGTCAGGTGGAGATATGAGATTTATCTCCGGAGGTGTGAGGTCTATGAAAAATATGAAATATGCCTTGGCGGTGTTATTGCTCCTATCCCTCGCTGTCACATTCACCACGTGCTTACCTTCACCCCATGAGGATGTGTCTATGGATAAACCGCTAGAATTCACAACCTTTCCATCAACATGAAAAACAACTTCTGCGAGGTTTTCATCGGATATGTTGAATATGATTTTGGTACCGGGAT
>JALTEL010000540.1 GCA_027073945.1 Caldifarciminota bacterium
GGTCACCCCGCGGGGTGGCCCTATAAACATCAGAAGTGCGAGACTATTCTCTGTAAAGAGGAGTTTCCCGCCAGCTTCTCGTCCGCAGGCGTGAAGGCCCATACACATTAAGCTTTTATGCAGGCCCGGACCATGTTGTAAGGGTCCCCGGCAAAGAAATGACAGAATAGGAATCGAAAGACTGAGGATTTGATAGATTATTAATGTATAACAAATTATCCAACCTATAGAGGCAGATGTAAAATGCCGTCTTCACTTACGGTTGTATTCTTTAGTTTGAGTGGAGATTTGCCGCCCTGGAGACCGGTAAAAACCTTAAATATAATGGCAATGGTGTAATCTATGAAGGTCAGCACGAAACTCACTTTAATGTCACTGGTAGTCAGCTCTATTCCAATTTTGACGGTCATCTGGATGGCAAAAGGCAAGCCCCTTTTTCACCAGGAAGATTTCCACAGCGTCGCAGCCGCGGGATTAGCGATATCCATTCTTGCGGGACTTATTATTCCATTATTATGCGCTCGATGGCTTTTTTTGTCTCAATTACATCGAATTAGGGATTTGTGCAACGATATCAGAAGTGGAAAATATACATATTTTCATTTACCAAACGAACCAAGTGAAAAAGAATTTGAAAATGAATTTACATCCCTCATGCGGGACATTAACTGGATGATAAACCGGATGCATATACGGGAGAACCAGTTAAAGGATATGCTTACCAAATTGAAGACTTCGGAAAGAGCGCTGCAGAAAAGTGAAATGCACTATCGCCGACTTGTGGAAAATATGCGTGATATTGTATTTATCACCGATGTTAAAGGAAATTTTGAGTTTATCAGCAGGCAGGTAGAGAAAGTTATACATTATGACCCACAGAATATGATTGGTAGAAATATAAGGGAGTTTTTAACTAGTGATTCTTTGTCTTTTTTTGAAAAGAATTTTCGCAGGCAGCTTCAAGATAAAGCATTTCATCCATATGAAGTGTGGTTTAAAAGCAGCAATGAAAAACATGTTCCCATAGAAATCAATGCTTCGCCACTTTTCGGCTCAAAAGGAGAAATCATTGGCGTGGAAGGTGTTGCCCGGGATATGTCAGAGCATAAGAGCCTTGAAAAAGAGCTTATCCAGGCCCAGAAGATGGAAGCTATAGGCACCCTGGCAGGCGGCATCGCCCATGATTTTAATAATATCATTCAAGGAGTTTTAGGTTTTACAGAGCTGCTTCTTATGAACAAGGCAGAGGACGACACTGATTATGAAGAATTAACACAGATAAAAAAACAGGCCATAAACGGCAGTAAACTTACACGCCAGCTCCTTACCTTCAGCCGTAAGGCAGAAAGCCAACTCCAGCCAGTTAACTTGAATACATTAATTAGAAAATTCAGGGGGGTTCTCGCCAGAACAATACCAAGAATGATTGATATAGAATTCCAACTGACAAACAATCTTAAAACAGTTAATGCAGACCCTGGCCAGATAGAACAGATCATTATGAACCTAACGATAAACGCGAGGGATGCCATGCCAGATGGTGGAAAGCTGGTCTTCAAAACGGAGAATCTATCCCTCCGTGACTTTCCAGGAGTTGCACCCGGTGAGTACATCCTTTTAAGCGTTTCTGATAGTGGAACCGGCATGGACAGGGACACATTAGTGCATATCTTTGAACCTTTTTACACGACAAAAGAGGCCGGCAAAGGCACAGGTTTGGGGCTTG
>JALTEL010000541.1 GCA_027073945.1 Caldifarciminota bacterium
ATTGCACACATAGATGCAGGCAAAACTACTACTTCAGAGAGGATTTTGTTTTTAACGGGTAAACAACACAGAGTTGGAAACGTACATGAGGGTAATACAACAATGGATTATTTGCCAGAAGAACAAAAGCGTGGTGTAACAATAGTCGCTGCTGCTACTACTTGTTTTTGGAAATTAAATAATGAATCTTACAGAATAAACTTAATTGATACACCAGGACATGTAGACTTTACTGCAGAAGTAGAAAGGTCTCTTAGAGTTTTAGATGGTGCAGTAGTGATTTTTGAAGGTAGAACAGGTGTACAGGCCCAAACAGAAACTGTTTGGAGGCAAGCGGATAAATATAAAGTTCCGCGAATAGGTTTTATCAATAAATTAAATCTTATTGGTGGTGATTTTGAAGTGAGCCTAAAGTCTATACAAGACAGACTTAGCAATAATGCAATAGCTATTACTTATCCAATAGGCAAGGAGCATAATCTAAAAGGTTTTGTAGACTTGATTACATTGGAAGCTTATGAGTATAATCCAGATCCGGAAGGGGATATGTTAACTTGGACGAAGATAGATATACCAGAAGATATAATGGGAAAGGTAAAATTCTATAGGCAAAAGATGTTAGAGGCTGTTGTTGAACATGACGAAGAATTAATGTCTTTATTTTTTGATGGCAAAGATATACCAGTAGATAGGTTAAAAGCTGTTTTAAGAAAAGCGGTTTTAGAACGCAAGTTATTTCCAATTGCAGGTGGTGATTCTAGAAGTGCAACTGTTAGAAGACTATTAGATATGATTATTGAGTATTTACCCTCTCCATTAGATTTGCCTCCGATAGAAGGTGTTAATCCAAAAACAAAAGAGACGGTAGAATTAAAACAAAGTGAAGATGAGCAATTGGCTGCGCTTGTTTTTAAAGTAGATAATGATATGCATGTAGGTACGCTTTCTTATGTACGTGTTTACTCGGGTGTGTTAAAACCGGGGACATACGTTTATAATGCTACAAAAGGTAAGAAAGAAAGGGTAAGTCGCTTATTGTTAATGCACGCTAATCATAGAGAGGAAGCGACTGCACTTAGAGCTGGTGAGATAGGAGGTGTTATAGGTCTAAAGGATAGCGGTACTGGGGATACACTTTGTGAGCAGTCTCATCCCGTATTATTAGAGGCTATACAGTTTGCAGAACCTGTTGTATCTGCTTCTATTACGCCAGAGACAAAGTCTGATGCAGAAAAATTAGCGGATGTTTTGCACAAAGTTATGATAGAAGATCCAACAATAAAAGTGCAAATAGACAAAGAGACGGGCGAAACTATAATGTCTGGTATGGGGCAATTTCACTTATTTATTTGGACAGAAAGAATGGAAAGAGTATATGGTTTAAAGGTGAAGTTAGGCGCTCCTAAAGTAGCTTTTAGAGAGACAATAGCAACTTCTGCTAATACAGTAGAGGGGAAATTTGTTAGACAATCTGGCGGTAGAGGACAATATGGTCATTGTGTTATAGATATGGAGCCTTTAGAAAGAGGTAAAGGCTTTGAATTTGTAAATGCAATAAAAGGTGGCGTTATACCAAATGAGTATATTCCAGCGGTAGAAAAAGGTATTAAAGAAGCAATGCAAGCAGGCGTTATTGCAGGATATCCGGTTGTTGACTTTAGGGTGACTTTGCGCGATGGTTCTTACCACGAAGTAGACTCGTCTGAAGCGACATTTAAAATTGCGG
>JALTEL010000542.1 GCA_027073945.1 Caldifarciminota bacterium
CTGTACCTCAGGTGAAGAACGGTATCGGCCAGATACATGGGAATGATGGTTTCCGGGCCGGACAGGTCCCCTGCGGTTCCGTGCTCCTCAAGTGTGCAGAGAACGGTTCCCACCTTTCTGGTCTGCTTGAACATGAAGCCTATGAGTTCCCGCTGCTCGTACGCATCCTTTGTGGACCACATGACCGGCGTGAGGGGGTCTATGACAATCCTGCTGTTGGCCCCCTTCCACTCTTTAACAAATGCGGGAAGTTCGCTTTTTATGAAATTTGAAAATTCACGGCCGGACGCATCGATGAATACCAGTTTCTCATCCTCAAGGTAGTTGAGAATCTCGCCCCATCCCATCTCCACCGCTTCCTTGATAATCTGCTCCTTGTTCTCGTCGAGGCTGATGAATATGGCCTCCTGACCGTTCTCAAGCCCCCTGCGTATGAACTGCGTGGCCATGGTGGTTTTCCCAGCACCGGAGCCGCCGATGACCACGGTTGTGGAGCTCCTGTTCAATCCGCCGTCGAGGATGCCGTTGAGTCCGTATATGCCGCTTCGTATCTTCTGCACGATTACCAGCCTCAAATGATAAACGGCGAGGAGTTATAAATAGGTGTTGATTGGAACGGCCTACTTTTGGGCCTCCACAAATTAGAACAAAAGCGAGAATAACCCTCCTGCGATAAATGTTACAATTATCATCCAAAATATCTTTCTTAGTGTTTCTGAAGTGGTGTGTTTCTTATTTATCTTAAATTCAATTGTGGGATATACCGAAAAAATGGCATAGATAAGAATCATATCGATTATCGCTGCAGATAGTGCTAAACCCAAAGAACCAATATGAGCATTTGTTTTAAGAGTCATGAGGAAAATCAATACACCCGTAAGAAACCAACTCGTTAATAATAATGGGATATAATGATATTTATATAGCCAACCATAGGTTGTACCAAATTCCTTGAATAAATCTTCTAAATCTTTCTTAAATTTGAGGAGAGAAGGTTCGTTTTCTGAAGATAACTCAAAATATGAATCACCATCATTGGTAAAAAGAATGTGCATGTTTACATATTTATAATCGTAATGTTCGAGCCATAAGCTCATTCGTTTTATATTTGATGGAAAAAACGCATTGTTTAATAAGTCCTTAAACGATGAAAATTCTAGCGTTTCATTAGGACTATTTATGGTGAGGTCTAACCTATAAAATGGTTTATTCATTTGCCTAATATGTTTTTTTGAATCCTCGATTCGTTGTTTTTTCTCTTCATCTGAAAGATAATCCCTAGATTGTATTTCAATCGTTTCTTTTTCAATCTCTTTTTGAATTCTTTCGTTGCTCTCATTTTCCCTTATTCTAATTTCTCTTTCTACTATCTCTCCAAATTTTTTTAGGAATTCAGTTGTAATTTTAATGGAAGGGATTGATACTTTTCTACTTTTAACGCTCATAAAAGATGTAATCATTAAAGCATATTTAATGTTTTCTACCAAGAGGCAAGAGATAATGCAAATAAATTTGCTTAGGGCCCTCCATCTTTCCTTTTTCTATGAATTCAATTCTTTTTCCAATCTAGCCAGCCCCGTCATCCTCTCCCCTCCACAATCCTTATCTCCTCATCCGTCAGGCCGCTCTTGTATGCGCTCAGATTGGCCTCGAACCTCTCTACAAGTTCCTTAATCACTTTCGGTGCTGTCATTTAATCCACCTTGCTTTAATACCGCTTCTCTGC
>JALTEL010000543.1 GCA_027073945.1 Caldifarciminota bacterium
CCACAACACGGATATATGGAAAATCTGTTTTTTCTTCTGAAAAGCTCTCGCCTTTAGGCAATCTTTTTCCGCCTTTAACTTTCGCAATATCCTTTATCTTCACAGCCTCCCACTCCTCCGGAATCCTTCCGATTTCTGTGTCCCTGAACTTTGTGTGCCCGATCCCTTTCGTGAGAAGGTCCTGCATCAGCCCTTTCTTCAGCCTTTCGGCCTTTGCTATGGCGGAGTCCACGGTCTGAATCGCGGAGTCCACGGAACCCAGTATTTCGGCTATCTTGCGCTGCTCGGGTGGAGGGGGGAGGGGGATTTTGAGGTTATAAACCAAATCGCGATTAAGGCCCGGCGTACCTGTTGCCATATTGAGCCTAGACAAATTGAGGGCTTTGAGTTTGTAATACAACCATTCTAAATGAGTATCCTTTTTTAATCTCACATAATATGTTGTATCTATGGGCCAGAAATTTTTATAAGTTATAACTGTTGCTCCAATCGTTCCTTTTCTTCCTACAATTATTCCCGGGCCGTTTACCAAATACTCAGAATGAAATCCTATAACTCCATTAGAGCCGAAAACTGGAAATGGACCGGGTTTCCGGTTTTTTTCCGGCAGAGCTTTTCCATACTCCAAAGAAAGAACCTCTCCCAGCCTCACGATTTTCCAGTCTTCTGGGATTTGGGTGGGTGTGTGGCTCATATTTTTCCCTCCTTGTTTTTCTTTCCTAGTGTTTCATCCAACTTTTTATTACAAAGTTCATCACATTTTGAGACATAGTTGTTTTCTCGTGGGACATGGCGAAAGTTTATGTTTGTAAAAAATTCATTTTCTTCATAAACTTCTTTGCAAAGTTTCTCTAAATGCTTGGCTCTTATCCTGTAATCACCGTTAATCTGCTTTATAACTAACTCACTATCTGAATAAACGACCACATCCCAGCGTGTATATTCTTTCGCCTTTTTGAGAGCTTTTATTATCGCGGTGTATTCAGATACATTGTTGGTATTTTCTCCTATATATTCCGAGTCTTCATAGATTATTCTTTTTCCATTTTCTTCTTCAATAACAAAAAGATAGGCTACGGCAGAATGCCCAGGATTTCCTCTTGATGCCCCATCTGTATAAATTTCAAGCGTCATATTCTTTTTTACTAGGTTCTCTACAGCATATGTCATCTATTTCCTCCTTTTCCTACTTGTTTTGCTTGTTTTCTTCCTGTAAACGCCACCCTTCCTTACATTCTTGTATGGTGCGTAGTCCTTTTTATGTCCCACTATCTTGCCGGTTCTAGTATCCATTTTAACCCACTTTCCGGTTCTGGGATTGACATATTGAACCCTGTTTCTCTGATATCCCCTTATCTTCCTCCCGCTGTCCGCCTTACTCATTTTATCGGCTACAGCTTCTGCTGCTTTTATGTGTGGGCTTTTGAGCCATGAATACGCATCGAGCACTCCTTTGGCGCTCTTCCCTACTCCTGCGACAAACTTACGTATCTTTCTCTCTTTTTCAGATATTCTCTTAGACATATCATAACCTCCTCGGAGTTGATAACTCCGAATAAATTATTGTAGGGCAATACTTATATATAAATATTTCGAAGGGGTAAGTGAAAGTGAAATTCTCGGAACTGAAACCTTTAAATATCTCTGCGCTCTCCATTCCATGGCGGGTAAGTCCATGCAAGCGGCAGTGTACCGGATGGTGCACGAGAGATGCCCGCATGGGT
>JALTEL010000544.1 GCA_027073945.1 Caldifarciminota bacterium
CATCATAAATAACGTTATGTCAAGTATGTATTGGAATAATCACACCAGGACAAGGACTTACAAAATAAAAAAATAACAAGGAACCTGCATCTTTTATCTTTCAATGTATTAATTATGGGCAGGTGAACTTATAAAATCTATTCAATACTTCCGAATTTCTCTGTCATTTCTTTGTTAATAGCCCTTAATTTTTTGAGAGCGCCTGCCTTTTTCTCATCGTCAAATTTATCATACAAACTCTCAAGTAGCTTGTAAGATCCTATGGCTTTATCTTTTTCACCCTGTCCTATGTACATATTGCATAGTGTCTCATGCAGCACAACTTTAAGCGTCTCATCCAGTTCATTCTCAAGCCGTTTCAGCCCCTCTTCGTATTTACGGGCTTTGTCCTTTTTATTGGCCTTGTAAAATATATCATAAATCCCTGCTTTCGCGAATATAAGCCATTCCTTATTGTCAATAAGACCGGACATCCTGTATACCTTGCGATATATGTTCAAGGAATCTTTCAATTCGCACACGTCCCTCAGAGCATCGGCAGCTGCGCTTAATGCAAAGATTTTCATATTGCCTGCAGCCATCTCTTTTGAAAGTGTCATGAGTCTGTCTGCCCATGTCTTTGCCATGTCTTTGTCCTTAAAATATGACCAGTAAAGAGCTTCAACAACGCCCTGCATTATCTTTGTCTCCATACTGGAATTTTCTTTTACAAGCCCCTTTATCAAATCCAGAAAATGCCTTATCTTTTCCTTACTTATTTCTCCAAGTTCAAGCATGCTGGAGTCAAAAATAAGCTGTACGAGGTTGGAGATTGTAAATGCGGCTGTTTCAAAAACCCCTATGGACAGCAGAGTGTTGAAGGATTTTTCCATTGCAAGAACAGCTTTTTCATACTGATAGCTATCCCAGTATACAAGACCTAAATTACCTTCCATTATGGAGCGGTGATACGGCAATCCCTTCTCTTCTGCAAGTTTTGCGCCTGAGCTAAAAACATTAATTGCCTCTGAGGTACGCAGCAGATTTTTCAGTGCAAGCCCGTATGTATTGATAGGCCCTAAGTTTACTTTTTTCTGCTGTTTGAAATAGTCCACGGCTTTACGGGATATTGCCACGGCATCATTAAATCTTCCCATTGAATTGTATAAAACCGCAAGATAATGCAAATAAAAATGGTACCTATCAATGTCGTGCTCCTTCCAGTAATTTATAACTTCTTTCATTGCCTTTTCGGACTCCGTGTAATTGCCGTTTTCCATGAGATACCATGCTATATCACCTTTGATAAGATTTGCAAGGTCTTTATCTTCGGGTTTCAAATTGACGAGAATATTGTAAGCCTTTTCGCTCTCGCCCTCTCGCGCATAGACTTCAGAAATCTTCCGCATCAATTTATCCCTGTTTGCCCCGAGCTTGATGGCCTCCTCATAATCTGCTCTTGCCTCTTCAATATTGCCTGCATCAAGGTTGCAATCCCCGCGTTTTTCAAAGTACACGGCTTCTTTTTCTATCTCCAGTATCTTATTCAAAAAGTCCAGAGATTTTTTGACAGTACGCAGGGTTTCTGAAACCGATAATGCCTTTTTCAAATACTGCAGGGCCTTGTCTTTTTCTCCTCCGTAGTAATAATGCAAAGCCAACTGTTCTGCAAACCCGTTTTTATCCGCAATGTTTGACTCAATAAAACCTGCGATTTTTCTATGCAGGAATTTCTTTTTTGTTTCGGTTAAATCTCTCAAAGCAGCCTGTATTACAATGCCGCAGGATGGTTTATAGCCCATGTTCGGGTCATGCCTGACTAATTTCAATCCTGTCATTTTATCAAAAAAAGACAGTAAATGTCCTTCATTTGTACCTGTTAATCCGGATAGTACCGTTTCACTCATCCAGTCTCCCCATAGAGACATTATTGTCAGGTACTCCATTTCATCCTTTGATAACTGTTTGAATTTCCTGGACAAAGTGGCATCAACGCTGGTTGAAACCACACTGTGTTTTGGCTTTTCAAATTTCCAAATTCCTTTTTCAAATTGTAAATTACCATTTTGAAAAAGCTCCTTTATGGTTTCTTCAATAAAGAAGGGATTGCCCGCTGACAGGGAGTATATATACTTGAGCAATGCTGTGGAATAGCCCTTGCCCAGAATGTTATTTATCAACTCCCCGGTTTCATCGTAGGTAAATGAGGTCAATTCCATTTTTGACACTTCAACCACACCTGAAATGGATTTTAAAAATTCATCCATGTACTGTGACTCTTCTTCCTTTCTTTTTACAAGTATGAGTTTTATATTGTGAATATTGACGGTTAAATAAAGTATGGCATTTAAGCTCTCCCTGTCAATCCATTGAAAATCGTCCATGATCAGTATCACGGCATTGTTCTTATTGTACTCTGTAACAAAGCTTTTAAAAGCTTCATATACCGTGTATTCTGACTCCAGTTGTTCTATTGAGTGTCTGGAAAGGGCTGGCATGAGAAATTCAATAACATCTCTTGCAAATTCTTTCAAATTTTTCAGAGAATCCTTGAATTTATATGGGTCTTCCCTGTATAATTTTTTTAAAGTCTCCCTCAGTGTAAAGTACGGAATTTGCATTCCGAATGTGGTTGAAGCCGCATAGAACACATCCTGTGACTGGTGGAATAGCTCTTCAATAAGGCGGGTTTTCCCGCTGCCGACTTCACCTTCTACGATTATAACGTTTGAAGACTCTTTTTTCAGGATATCCTGCATTCTTTCAATGTATTTTCCCCTTCCCACGAATTTTTTTGACGGCAGTACAGGCCTTTGAGGAGTCTTTGATTGCAGGTATGCGGTCCTGTTCTTCCCTGCTTTTTTTGCACTGTAAAGCGATTGGTCGGCAGCTTCCATAATTGTTTTGTAATCAGAACCATCCTCAGGGTAACCTGCAACTCCTATACTGACGCCCACGCCAAACTTTTTCAACTCAACATCGTTGTAAACGCTTTTTACTATTCTTTTACCCACATTAATGGCAACAACAGGCGATGTATCAGGTAGTATTATAATAAATTCATCTCCGCCAAATCTCACGAGTATATCCGATGCCCTGAGTATCCTTTTCACCAGTGCCGAGAATTTGACAAGCAGGGTATCCCCGGCAAGATGGCCGTATGTATCGTTTACGTTTTTAAAGTTATCAAGGTCGCACAGGAGAACGCTGAAATATCCGCCGTAGCGCATTTTCCTCTTCAATTCCAGACGCATAAATTCGTCAAGAAAATAGCGATTATACACATTGGTAAGGCTGTCTTTGAAATACTCTTTTGTAGGTGCGTACTGTTTCATATCTCTAAGGCGTAAATCCTTTTTTAAAACGGGTTTTTGTCTTACAATCGGTATGCAATGTAATGCAATTTACTCGTGTCCTATTGCCTCTAACTTTCAATTCCCCGTTATTCCAGACAAATGCTATTTCAATCAATAATATATTCACCGTTTATTCAATATTATAATGTAGAAATAACAAACACTCAAGAACCATATTGTTCAGAAATATCCGCAGGCAGAAAGATAGAATATACCGAAGTCCATTCGTATATCCGTTATTAGTTAATTTTGAATTGAAGTCATAGAGCAAAAAACAGCATATAGATTATTGTCCCGGTTATAAAAAAATAAGGTATGGAATACCTGTGGAAATCCCTCCATATCTTTTTATCCTTTAGCATTCTCAATGCGATGATATTGGCCAGAGACCCTATAAAAAGGCCATTTCCTGCAATATTTACTCCGTAAGCTATTGCATGCCAGTTATGGCTGAACTTTGAGACGAACACGCTGGCCGGGACATTACTTATCAACTGAGAGGTTACAGTAGAAAACAGAAACACATTGCCGCGGGAGTGTAAATTAAGCATATGTACCCATTTTATTACGGATGGAATTGTTGAAATGACACGAAAATCTACGAAAATAACGATAAAGGTTAATAAAAGCAGCCAGTCCGTCTTTAGCAAAACGTTTTTATAAAATATCAGATAAAGTATGAAAATTATCGGTAATGCCCAGTGAGCCTGCCTTATTTCCAGCGAAATTAAATAAATTATTAGCATTCCTGCGGACAGAACAAACAGCCTTCTTTTGGTTGGTTGTATGCTTTTAGCTTGCAGTGAAAAATTTATTTTTCTATCGGAAAAAACAAACCATGCAAATATCAAAAGAAATACAAGAAGAATAACAACCAACGGAAGCATTTTAATGACAAATGTTACAAAAGAAATATTCCACTTATGCCAGAGAAAGAGATTTTGAGGATTCCCGATTGGTGTGAGGGCAGAACCGACATTAACAGAGATAGCCTCAAATATTACCAATCTGGAAATGTTGTTTTTTATTAAATTTTGCATACCAAGAGTCAATGGAATAACCACAAGCAGCGTTATATCATTTGTTAGGAATGTTGATAGTGATACGGAAAGTAAAATCAGAAAAATTGCCAGACTCCTTTCTTCCCCTGCTTTACTTAGTACCCTTCTTGATGCAAAATAGAAGTACCTGCTTTCCCTTAATCCTGTGGTAATGATTAATAACCCCGTAAGAGCTATAATCGTTTTCCAATCAACAAAAGAAGGGTAATTTACTATCTTATGAGGATATACAATGGCCAGAATGCCAATGAGAATTAACATAGCTGTGAGAAAAGGCTCTTTTTTAATCAGCCAATTTAGTATTTTCATAACTATAACTAAGAGTGCTCTCTTTAAACTGTTTTATTTTCAATTGCTCATTATCTCATCGGCAATCAATTCGGCCTGCTTCAGTACGGTTTCCGTTGCGAGTTTCTGCATATCCGGAGGATAGCCGTATTTTCTCAATGTCCTTTTAACTATTACCCGCAGTTTGGCCCTTGCGCTTTCCCTTATCGTCCAATCAATGGAAGTATTCTTTCTCACCTTGTCATAAAGCACAATGGCAAGTTCTCTCAATTTATCCTTGCCCATAAGCTCTTTTGCACTCTCGTTATTGGCAACCGCAGTATAAAAGGCATACTCATACTCCGAAAGGCCCATCTCCTGCGGCTCTTTGTCCATTTCCTTAATCTCCTTGGCAAGCCCGATTAACTCTTCAATAACCTCTACGGCAGTGATAACCCTGTTGTTATACCTCTTAATTAACTCCTCAAGGGATTCCATCAAAGACCTGCTCTGCACGAAATTCGTCCTGATTCTTCCCCTTATCTCGTCATTAATCAGTTTCTTCAATACCTCTATGGCAAGATTCCTGTGTTTCATGCCCCTAACTTCTTCCAGAAACTCATCCGAAAGCACGGAAATATCCGGTTTCTTTAATCCTGCCGCATCAAAAACATCTATTACTCTATCACTCACTATTGCTCTGTCGATAATCTGTTTTACCGCTGTTTTCATATCCTTAATTCTCTTTCCGTTACCCGGGAACCTGTCAAACTTTACAAGCCTTGCCTTAACCGTCTGAAAGAATGCCACCTCCTCTTTTATCTCCAATGCCTTTTTATGAGGAATAGAGATAGCAAAAGCCCTTGACAGTGCAGTAACTGCATCAATATACCTTCTCTTCCCGTTCTCAAGCCCCAGAATAAAATCCTGCGCTTCCAGAATTATAGAGAGTTTTCCCGATGTATCCGCATTGAAATACCGCTTGTAATCAAAGCCGTATAATATACCCAGAACAACTTCATACTTCTCAAGCATAACCTTAACCGCCTCTTCCTGCAACTTAGCTGGCTCTCCCCTGCCCCCGCTTTCAGAGTAAAAAGAAAGAGCCTCCTTCAACTCCGAAGCAATGCCGATATAATCTACAATCAATCCGCCTTTTTTATCCCTGAAAACCCTGTTAACCCTCGCTATTGCCTGCATCAGAGTGTGTCCCCTCATGGGTTTGTCAATATACATTGTGTGCAGGGGCGGGACATCAAAACCCGTAAGCCACATATCAACCACAATTACAAATTTCAACTCGTCATCAGGGTCTTTGAACCTGTCCGCCAATATTCTCCTTTGTTGCTTCGTAAGATAAAAC
>JALTEL010000545.1 GCA_027073945.1 Caldifarciminota bacterium
GTCCCGGACCTGGCTATACTACTACCCATAGCTTAAGAAAAGACTGCCACAGCCTGCTGCTGAACGCTCAAAAGGACCTCTTATGCTGCATCACAAAATTCACTCGCGCTTATATGAAATATCCAGAGCATCATCAAATAACTTGACAAAGTTTACCTGCATGTTAACAATATGATATGCGGGAAGTACTGTTTTACAAAACAGAATCGGGGAAATGTCCCGTCGAAGAATTTTTGGAATCGCTGACAGCAAAACAGGCGCGAAAAGTGACTTGGGTTCTGTCGCTGGTTGAGGAACTGCCATCTATTCCGTCGAAGTATTTAAAAAAACTCGTCAATACCGATGACATATGGGAGATTCGCATCAATTATGGAGGTAATATTTTTCGTTTATTAGGCTTTTTCGATGGTCCGCAACTCATTATCCTGAATTATGCTTTTCACAAAAAGACGCAGAAAATTCCTCGCCAGGTAATCCAAATTGCTGAATCCCGAAAACGTAACTATTTTAACAATAGGAGGCCAAAATGAGTGATTTGCAAAAATATATTGCCAAGCGTAAAGCTGCCGATCCTGCATTTGCCGAGAATTATGAAAGCGGGTACGAAGAGTTTAAAATCGGGGTTATGCTCAAAATGGCTCGTGAAGAGGCTGGTTTTACCCAGAAAGAGCTAGCCGCAATGCTCAAAACAAAAAAATCTGCGATTTCCCGCATTGAGAATCATGCAAAGGACATTAAGTTGTCAACGCTTGAAAAATTTGTTCAGGCATTGGGCAAGAAACTGCGGCTTGAAGTCGCATAACTTACTATAATCAGTGAACAATCGCATTAAGTCGGATGGCAAACACTGGTGTATGAGTTGGACGAAGAGCTGCGACCCGTTAAACACTACTATTTGGGTGATCCGGAAGCTGTGGCGCGGGCAGCAAAGGCTGTAGCGGACCAGGGTAGAGCTAGATAGAGACTCAGGGTCAGCCAACAATCAAATGCAGCCGACCGCGAAGTTATTCCGTTGAAAGTCAAGAGAAATTTGTGGGTAGGTTATGCCACAAACTTTGAATCTTGGATTACACAAAGGCCCTGTAACCAAGCAATAAATACTACCTTGCATTCCAATTAAACCACGCCGGCGGGGAGTAGATTATCTAGTGGTTCTGCCACTAGATGGAGGCAGGGCCTCCGGAATTCCATTCCCAGGCAGAGCTTAGGAACGAGGAACAAAATATCTCTTGACAAAGGCCTTTTAATGGGTAACCCCTTCCCCCTCACATTTATACTTTTTCAAGAAACTCGAAATAGTTCTCTCTGCTCATACCTATTACACGCATATTGTTTTTGATTACAAAGACTGGCACTTCCCTGTACTTCGGTATGATCACAGGCCTGATGGCTCCAGGATAATGATAGATAAGATGATCGCCTTTTGTCCGAGAGTAAACGCAGCCAGCCATTTCAAAAACTTTGGCCTGAATTTGATAATGAGTCGGCCTTATTTTCATTGGATGGCTACTTCTATAGGGGTAAAGCCGACCAACTCTTTGCGCGCACTCAATATATCCGCGCTAATTTCCTCCAGACCACAATCTTCCAGAAACTGCTCAAATGTCCCCATCTTCTTTGTTTCTTCGATATTGATGATTACTGCTTCCATGAGATTCTTCTTCGCCTGCTGAACGTCCTCGCCGCAGGAAGCAACATCCAATTCAGG
>JALTEL010000546.1 GCA_027073945.1 Caldifarciminota bacterium
TACAATGACAGATTGATTAAATTTTTGACAATGGCTGTATTTAACAGAAAATTCCCATACAAAAATGCTTCCCAGCTTGCACTTAAATTAAGTAACATAGGCGATGCATATTCGGCATATTTATTTCTAAATGCCGAGAGTAAAACAAGGAAAGACAGGCAATACAGCATTTTTTACAAAGCCAAAGCAGCCACAAATCTCTCCATTGCCGGAATGTACAATAAGGCAGAGATTCTTCTGTTGGATCTTATAAATGAAGTGGGCACAACCCCTGTCGACATAGGCTTACAGTGTTACATACTTCTAATTTTGAGTCAAATAAATGCAATATTTAAAGAGGATTTAAGAGCCGCAGAAAAACTGTTGGAAAAAGTTTCAAATCTCTATATGAAAGCTCCTGAAAATTTGCCGCCGGAAATGGATTACATAAACAGAGCGGACCTTTTTCTATTGTACTACAACACACTGTTCGATATCTATAACAGAATAGTTCAAAAAAGCAAGGATAGTAAAAAAAAGCAGTACATACATAAAATTGAGACTTTAATAAAGGAGCGGAAACCGGATGATGAATACTTCAATCTTCTAAACGAATTAAACCAAATCGAGTACATGATTGCTCTTGGAGAACACCAGGATGCCTTAAATAAATTAGATGAATTCAATAAAAAAATAAATGATACCCCTTTCGAAAAATGGCTACTCCCATCCCTTTTCAGAGATTATTCAAGGATATATTCGGAAATCGATAACGACACACTAATGTATAAATATGTAAAAATGTCTATAATGTCAACTAAAATATACGGAAATGCACTTGATGAAACAATTATGGTAAATGATATAATCGATATAATGTTCAAGGACAGTGAAACTGTTAAAAAGAATCCCGAAAATATTTTTGATAATAAATTCATCGAACAACTAATGCAGCTCTTACGTTTAAAAGATTGGTATACAAGTGCGGATCATTCGGCAAACGTAAGAACTATAGCAAGCAATGTTACAGACTATTTGACAACTCATAAAGAATTAAAAGTTAACAGCAATAACCTTTCAAATCTGAAATGCGGCGCATACCTCCACGATATCGGAAAACTCTATATCCCCTGGTATCAATTAAACAAAATCACACCTTTGACAAATGAAGAATTTACTCTTATCAAAAATCATACAATTTTCGGTAAGAAAATACTTGACAGATTGGGACTCTCTTTTATAAGCAAGTATGCACTGGGACATCATGAGAGAATAAACAGAAAGGGATACCCCTATCGTATAAAACCTGATTTATTAACAAATATCGTATCTGTATCCGACTATTTTGATGCTGCAACATCTACTTCACGCAAGTATAAAATCCCAAAATCGTATGACAGTGCCTGTTCCGAATTGATGTCTGTTACCGGGCAAAACTTTTATCCGCAAGTCACAAATGCTTTATGTGCTATTGTTGAATCCGGTAGAGACCCTAAACAACGAATAGGAAAGGTGTAAAATGTACCTTCTGCCTTTTATATTTTCATATCTGATTGGTACAATTTCCCCCGGTTTTTTTATTACAAAATTTTACAAACACATGGATATTAGAAAACTCGGAGCAAAATATACAGGTGCCGCCAATGTATATAAAATCGCCGGTTTCATCCCGGCGATTTTAACAGGATTAATTGATTTTACAAAAGGGGTAATTGCCATTTCTTCATCC
>JALTEL010000547.1 GCA_027073945.1 Caldifarciminota bacterium
ATATAATAATTTAACAAGCTTTGTCATTACTTCTTCAAAATTCGGGATCATTTCTATGAATAAATCAACATCTTCATCGCTAATAAGAGCTAACCCCAATGCGCTATCTTCTATATCGACATTATCAATTTCTTCGGCATATTTTAGTAAATCACCTGCTATTTTCCGAATATTCCGAATTCGCCCTTCAATATTCCCGCTAACATCAGCAGCAGTTTTTTTAATATCGGTACGATCATAATAATATCTTACATTACTATCTATATCACGCACAGAAGAATATGACACAGGATAACCTAATGATGCCAATCCACCATATACGTCAACAGCGGTCTTGTAAAAATACGATGCACCACTATTCCCAGAATCATATACTTGATATGCGTTAGAGCCTAATTTGCTTATATCAATATATCCGTCATGGATACTCTCTGCCATTTTATCCTGTATATCTAATAATGGTGCACCTTGATTTATAGATTGCTTACCATTTAACAAGTACACAGTTGCCGATAACGGAGCAAGATAATTTTTGGCTCCACGCATCCAGAAATCTTTATCAGCCCTATCCATCTCAACTATCTTATCCATATTAGGACTAAATATAATATTGTAATAAGCGCCCCCCATTACAAATTGGATTTGTACATATCTCCCACTTGCAGTAAACCTGTCATATACTTCAGTAGGATATGCCGGCCCATAACATTTATCCTCAACACAAAACACAAAACGCCCCAATGTTTTGCGATTTATATGATCTACCGTCATAGATTTTACATCATATCCCGCTTTTTTCTCAGGGGTTTCATATAATGTATCTTCAGTACTGTCTAAATAATTGTGATCACCGAATAACAATACATTATTTACTTTTTCACCATTAGGGAATACCGATGCCAATTTAATTAGCTTTGCAGGCGTCCCACTTATCTCATAAGAACCTTCCTTGAGATAAGGGAATACATTCTCTACATTTTTATTCTCATTGAATATATTAATGGGACGTTTCGGAGGAGAATACGGCATTGTTATATTATCCTTAGTCAATACCATTTTCTTATAAGACATTTTATATTTGGAAGCAAACTTCGATAAAGGCATACGAGTTACTTTTTTCAGCTCGCCACTTCTGTATATTCTCATTTCTACAGTGGTTTTATCAGCCGCTAATTTAGCCACCGCACTTACGTCCTGTAATAATTTTGCCTGAGACAATTCAGTTTCTACTTTATGCGCTAATTTCTTCATCCCTTTTTTCTTTAATGTTTTTTTCAAGGTCTCAGCCACCTTCATCCTGCGTACTCGATTTTGGCGTATTAGCGTTTGCTGTAATAAACTACCAATATCATCCCTTATATAAGGAATCGTATTAATAGGATATCTCTCACTTGGACCTAGCTGGCCAAGACTCTCATTAAATAAAATAGATTGCAAGTCCTCTGCCTTAGCCGGATAATATTTGTCCTTATAAACATACATATCAAACGGAGATATCTCATAATTATTCACCACAAATGGGAACGTAATAACAGTTTTACCATTTCCGGCAACAACTTCCCCTAATGCAAAACCTACGTCATAATTAGAATGCTCGTCATCCCAATTAATAGCAGTAATATCATCTGATATAAATGGGAATTCCTTGACAATTAAACCCCTTACTTCCTCATCCCATTGCTCGGGGTCGCGCGGTAAACTATAAGC
>JALTEL010000548.1 GCA_027073945.1 Caldifarciminota bacterium
GCATTATCTTAAATTTTATTTATTTTTTTAAGAAAAGTATTGACATGTAAAATACCTTAGGTATATAATCACACACGATTGAGAGAGAAGAAAAATATAAAACTAATTTTTGAGGAGGTTTTTCAGTATGTTAGGTATTCGTAAGGTCAGTATAATTGGGGCAGGTCATGTTGGTGAGTCTGCTGCTTTCATTATGGCTATGAGGGGAATAGCTGATGAGGTGGTAATGACTGATGTTGTTGAGGATCTTCCTGAAGGTAAAGCTTTGGATATGATGGAGGCTGCTCCGATTCTTGGTTATGATACAAAAATTAAGGGTTCATCAAAGGGCGAAATTTATGCAGCTATCGAGGACTCAGATGTTGTTGTTATGACGGCTGGTTTCCCGAGACTGCCGGGTATGAGCAGAGATGATCTGCTGGGTAAAAACATTCCTATTATGAGACAGGTTGCAGAGAATGTGGCAAAATATGCACCCAACAGTATATTCCTTGTTGTGGCAAACCCTCTGGATGCTATGATCTATGCTGCAAAGAAGGTGACGGGATTCCCTGACAATCGTCTTGTGGGACAGGCTGGTGCTTTGGATTCTGCAAGATTCATGTCATTCTTGGCAGCTGAAAAGGGTGTGTCCGTAAAGAACGTTTGGGGAATGACTCTTGGAAGCCACGGTGATGATATGGTGCCTTTGAGGGATTACTCTCAGATTTACGGTGTTCCTGTGAATAAATTGATAGAGCCGAACAGATTGGAAGAAATTGTTGATAGGACAAGAAACGGCGGCGGAGAGATAGTAAAATTGCTCAAGAAAGGTAGTGCTTACTGGGCTCCTGCAGCAGGTATTTCCTGGATGGTAGAGTCTATATTGAGGGATGAAAAAGCCGTTATTCCTTGCCACGCATTCCTGCACGGTCAGTACGGTATAAACGATCTTCCTGTCGGCGTTCCTGTACAGCTTGGTAAAGGCGGTGTAGAGAATATTATAGAGATAGATCTGTCAGATCAAGAAAAAGAAGAATTAAAGAAATCGGCAGATCACGTGGCTGAGATATGTCAAAGAGTTGATGATCTTAAACTTTTATAAAATAAAATAAAGGAATCTTATCATGGCTGAAGTAAGAGATGTAAGCGTAAAGGACGTAGAACAGGCAGTATATAAGATGGCGCTTGATGCAGCATATCATATACCCGAAGATGTGCTTGCAATAGAAAAAAAGGCTTATGAGAACGAAAAGTCAGAGGTGGCAAAACAGGTTTTTGACACTATATTCCAAAATATAGAGGTATCCTCCAAGGAGGAATTTCCGCTCTGTCAGGATACAGGCCTTGCAATTATATTTTTGGAAGTAGGCCAGGACGTTCATTTTACAGACGGGTATCTTGTAGATGCGATTAATAGCGGTGTTGAAAGGGCATACAAAGACGGATATTTAAGAAAATCTTCGTGCGATCCTCTGACAAGGGCAAATTATGGTAACAATTTGCCTGCCATAGTTCATACATTTGTAGTGCCTGGTAATAAGGTAAGGATGGTTCTTGACGCTAAAGGCGGCGGCAGCGAGTCTATGAGCAAGGTTCAGATGATGAAACCTGCAGATGGAAGGGATGGTATAGTCCAAACTGTCGTTGATTGGGTTATTGAAGCAGGCCCGAACCCGTGTCCGCCTACAATTGTAGGCGTGGGCATAGGCGGTGATTTTGAAAGAAGCGCCGTTATGGCTAAGCATGCAACATTGAGAAAAACGGGAGAGCCGAGCTCTGACCCTGTACTTGCGGATATGGAACAGGAAATATTAACAAAGGTGAACAACTCTGGAATAGGTCCTGCAGGATTGGGCGGATTGACAACAGCTTTGGCTGTGCATATAGAGATGGAGCCTTGTCATATAGCAACCCTGCCTTTGGGCATCAACATAGCTTGTCACGTAAACAGGCATAAAGAGATAGAGCTTTAAAGGAGTGGATTATGGCAGAGTATAAATTGACTACGCCGCTTAGCGACGAAGACATTATTAAGCTGAAAGCGGGAGACAAAGTTCTTTTGTCGGGTGTTATCTACACGGCAAGAGATGCTGCACATATGAGGATGGTTGCATCTTTGGAAAAGGGTGAAGAGTTGCCTTTTGACCCCAAAGGACAGGTTATATACTACGTGGGTCCTTCTCCGGCAAGACCGGGTAAACCTATAGGTTCGGCAGGTCCTACGACAAGCTACAGAATGAATCCTTTTGCTCCTATTTTAATAGCAAAAGGTCAAAAGGGCATGATAGGCAAGGGTAAGATGAGCCAGGAGGTAAAGGATGCTTGTGTAAAGTACAAGGCTTGCTATTTTGCCTCTATTGGCGGAGCAGCAGCTGTTGTCGGCAGTGTTGTTAAGAAGGCTGAGATTATAGCATATCCCGAGCTTGGACCGGAAGCTGTAAGAAGATTGGAAGTTGAAGATATGCCTTTGTTTGTTTGTTACGATGCACACGGAAACGATCTTTACGAGATGGCAAAAAAGGAATGGGCAAACAAGCTTTGATGTTTAGTGTAGCCGGCCATGGTTTCATGGTCGGCTATTAATTCATTGACAAATATTTAATATTTTAGTATGTTTAGAAAAAATTTTTGGAAAGGAGGTCGAGGTTATATCTTTTAAAGATATGGCCGAAAGCACTATGGATTGGTATAGAGGACGTCCGCATCATATTCAGTACAAATGGCACGAGGGTTTTGTTGCTTGGATTTTCCATAGGTTTACAGGGTTGTTGCTGATTCTTTATCTTTTTTTGCATGAGTGGGTAGCTTCTACTCTACAGAATCCGGCTTCGTTTGAGGCTGCTATGAAAGCTGTACAACATCCTGTTTTTAAACTAATGGAAATAGGATTGTGGCTGGTTGCATCTTATCATGCTATTAATGGTTTAAGGGTTATCTTGGTTAATTTCGCAGGAGCGGCAGAAAGAAGCAATTATAAGGGAAACGTTTGGATTTTCTGGGTAATTTTTGCAATTGTTTTTGTAGCCGGCGCTATTCCTATGTTTATGCATCTTTAAGAATTAGGAGGTATTGTCTAAAATGATGTACATGAGAGGTTTCATAGATAGATATCAGGGAAGCTCAAAGAGTGGAGAATGGAATTGGCTATTTCAGAGGGTTTCTGGCGTAGCTCTCTTGATTCTGCTTTTAGGCCATTTCTTCATTGAGCACTTTGCTGGTGTTGAAGTAAACTATCAAACAGTAGCCGAAAGATTGGCTTCAACAAGCTGGAAGATATTTGACTTGTCGTTTGTTATTTTTGCTCTTTATCACGGTATAAACGGTATTTTTATGACAATTGAGGACTATGTTCATTCCGGCTGGAGGGTATTCTGGAAAGGCTTCTTCTGGATTGTAGGTATAATTTATCTTGTTCTGGCGGCCATAACAGTACTACCGTTTAAGGGTTAATTGAAAAGGAGGCTTTTAGTAATGGCAGATATAGATGTAAGAATAGAAGAGTTTGACGTTGTTATAGTCGGAGCTGGCGGAGCTGGTTTAGCTGCGGCAGTTCAGACAGGTCAAGCCAAACTAAAAACAGCAGTTATTTCTGAGGTTTACCCAACAAGGTCCCATACAGTTTCGGCTCAGGGCGGTATTAATGCTGCATTGGCCAATATGGACGAGGACTATTGGATTTGGCACATGTATGATACTGTAAAGGGTGCAGATTATATCGGTGACCAGGATGCCATAGAATATTTTACAAAGAATGCCCCGAAAACAATTATCGAGCTTGAGCATTGGGGAATGCCTTTTTCAAGAACAGAGACAGGTGTTGCTTATCAGAGAGCTTTCGGCGGACAGACGAGAAATTTTGGTGAATCGTTGGCTCACAGAGCTGTTGCTGTTTCCGACAGATCAGGACACGCTATGCTTCATACACTGTTTGAAAGAACACTGCGTCCAGATATTGCTCCCTACGTCAGCTACTACTCAGAATACTACGCACTGAAGCTGCTGAGAAACGAAGAGGGTGCTGTTATGGGTGTTGTCGCCTGGGATATGGTAAACGGTGGACTTCATATATTTTTCTCATACGCAGTTATTCTTGGAACAGGCGGAAACACGAGAAACTTTAGAACAAACACAAATGCTCATGTTAATACTGGTATTGGCTGGACGTTATGCGCAAAGGCCGGTATTCCTATAAAGGATCCTGAATTTATTCAGTTTCACCCGACAGGAATCTACGGCGTTGGAAACCTGATTACAGAAGGTGTTAGAGGTGAGGGCGGATATCTCCTCAACTCAAAGGGCGAAAGATTCATGAAGAAGTATGCTCCACACGTTCTTGACCTTGCTTCACGTGACGTTGTTTCAAGAGGTATGGCTACAGAGCTTAGAGAAGGAAACGGCGTAGGACCGAAGAAAGACCATCTTCTGTTGAAACTTGATCATTTGGGTCATGACTTTATTATGGATAAGCTGCCGGGCATCTGGGAACTTGCCTATAAGTTTGTCGGTGTTGACTGTACAAAAGATCCTATCCCTGTTCAGCCTACGGCACACTACCATATGGGCGGAATTCCAACAAATGTTAAGGGAGAGGTTGTCGATTGGGATGATAGCGACAAAGAGGTTAAAATTCAGGGATTGTATGCTGCTGGTGAGTGCGCCTGTGCATCACTGCACGGAGGGAACAGGCTTGGATGTAATTCTCTGCTTGACCTTGTTGTTACAGGTAATGTGGCGGGAGCCAGTGCTGCAAAATGGATTAGAGAAGACAAACCTATGTTCCCGAATCCTCCTGAGGAGTATATTGCCGATAAGTACGCAAAAGATATTATAGATAAGCTGACCGAGCTATTCGATGGTAGTGAGGGAACTGTTAAGATGGACGATATCTGGGAAGATTTACAGGATACAATGCAGGCTGATATGTCTGTCTTTAGAATAGAAGAAGGCCTGAAAAATGAGATGGCAAAATTGGATGAGTATTTTGACAAGTTCAAGAATGTGGGATTGACCGACAAGGGTAAGATATTCAATACGGAACTTTGTGAATATTTCGATCTTGAATCTCTGCTGTATGTATCAAAACTGGAAACAGCTGCTGCACTCAACAGAACAGAGAGTAGGGGCGCTCACTATAGAGACGACCATCCTGAAAGGGATGACGCCAATTGGATGAAACATACCGCTGCTTATTGGAAAGAGGATGGAAGCGTAGAATTGGAATATAAACCTGTTAGAACAAAACCTCTGACGGCTCCAACCTTCCAGCCTAAGAAGAGAGTATATTAAAAAGGGGGAGAACAGATGGCTTTACATGTTGGAGATAAAGTAGTATTTAAGATTTTTAGATACGACCCGGAAAAAGATAAGGCTCCCTACTATAAGGACTATGAGGTAGAGATCAGAAGAGAAGGAATGATGGTTTTAACTGGTTTGAACCAGATAAAATGGGAGCAGGATCCTACACTCACTTATAGAAGAAGCTGCCGTGAAGGTGTTTGCGGGTCTGATGGTATGAATATTAACGGTGTAAACACCGTTTCTTGTATGGCTCATATAGAAGATTACAATTCAAACGTACTCACAATCAAGCCCCTTCCGGGCTTTCCGGTCATCAAAGATCTTGTATGCGATTTCGAGGACTTCTTTAATAAATACTATGTAGTTAAGCCTTATCTCATAGAGAAGGATCCGCCTCCAGGAAGAGAAAGATTGCAGAGTGTTGAAGACAGAAAAAAATTGGATGGCCTTTATGAATGTATTCTCTGCGGATGCTGTTCAAGCTCATGTCCGTCTTACTGGGCTGATCCGGATTATCTTGGACCATCGGCAATGCTTAATGCTGCAAGATTCGTCTTTGATACAAGAGATCAGGGTTCAGATGAGAGGCTTGACGCTGTCAACAATATACATGGAGTCTGGAGATGTCATACAATATTGAACTGTATCAGTGCATGCCCGAAAGAACTAAACCCTACAAAGGCTATTGCAGATCTTCAGAAAGAGA
>JALTEL010000549.1 GCA_027073945.1 Caldifarciminota bacterium
TACAAATTGCCTCATGATATTCCATCCTATATTGCCGGTGTACTCATTGACGAAAAGGCGGATGTTATTGACATTATCTCCATTGTATTTGACCTGGCTTCAAGGGGTTACATTGATATTGTTCCTGTTGAAAGGAACAAGATGTTTATGGATGATAAAGAAAAAGATGTTATTTTAAAGGCAAAAAAGAAAGATTTCAGCGAATTGAACGAGATTGAAGGGGATATAATAAATTTTATTCTGGAACAGACTGATTTAAACGGACAGGTATTTTTGAGTGATTTTGGCGCAAAATTCGGCAGGGACATCATACTGCTTGAGAAGAAAGTTGAAGACGATGCCACTAAAAGAGGTTTTTTTGATGAGGCTCCGTACAGTGTTAGAGACCTGTTCACAGCACTTTCCATTATACTGTTTATAGGGTCCATATTTGGCATATATCTGCTGCACCGTATCTATCCCGCATCTTTAAAAAAGACCCATTCTCCGCAGTTTATTATTGCACATCCTCTGTTTCCGATTTTTGGTTTGATTGAAAAGATTATTGTATTGGGCCTTGGTGTGCTTATACTTGGAGGCATCATATATTTTGTGTATGGGAAGCTGAAAGATTCTGTTGCTTTGAGAACGGACAAGGGTGTTGAGGCATGGGGGAGGGTACTTGGTTTCAGGGAGTTTATAAAGAGGGTGGAGAAGGATAGAATAAAAAAACTTGCCCTTGCAGACCCGGATATATTTACAAAGGTTCTGCCTTATGCCATGGTGCTCGGTGTCGCGAAAGAATGGATAGGAAAAATGGAAAAGGAGTATGTAAATTTCCCGGCATGGTTTGATACGTTATCACAGGCTGAAAAGGATTGGGTCATCAACCTGGTTCAATATATGAGACCGCATAGGATGAGGTTTTTATCAGTAGACCAGATAGCCCCTGTTCAGTTAATATGGGATGACCTGGATAAAGATGATTTTTAAATATCAGGCGTATTTGTGAGCCATCTGTTCAAGTATATTAATTCTTTTTGAAATGGGAGGATGTGTGCTGAATATGTCCGCCCATAAGCTGTCCTTTTCTCCGAGACGCTTTTTATGAGGGTCTGCTATGAATAAATGAGCCACACCCTGATTCACCTTCTTCATTTTTGGTCCTTCGGCTATTTTTCTCAAAGCACTTGCAAGCGCAAGTGGATTCCTTGTTAATTCAGCAGATCCGGCGTCGGCAGCGTATTCTCTTGACCTCGATACTGCAAGTGCAAGCAGATTTGTTATTATTGGGACGAAAATAGCCAGCAGTATGAATACTATAAACAGTACAATATTTCCACCACCTCTGTTATCATCGTCGTCTCCGCCACCACTGCCAAAGTACATTGCTCCTCTTGCTATTGCAGCGAGTATGGCAATAGCACCCGCCAGAGCAGCGACCATTGTCATTGTCAGTATGTCTCTGTGTCTTATATGTGTTACTTCATGTCCGATTACACCCTGCAATTCATCCCTGGAAAGCAGTTTAAGTAGCCCTGTTGTTGCACAAACAGAGGCATGTGCGGGGTCTCTTCCTGTGGCAAATGCATTTGGGGCAGGGTCATCCATTATATAAACCTTTGGGGTTGGAAGTCCTGCGGCTATTGCCATTTCATCAACTGTATCAACAAGTTGCTTCTCTTTTATTTGCGTTGGGTCAGGCTTCCTGGCATGCACTGAATTAAGGACCATTTTATCTCCGTAAAAATACCCTAAAACGCTTTGAGAAGAACCTATAATAATGGCTATTATGGTCATATACGGGAATTTATCATGAAAAATATAGAAATCCAGCATGTAACCGAGAAATGTGAGTATAACGGTGAAAATTACTATTAAAAATATGGTTCTCCACTTATTTCTCGTCTGAACTTCGTAGAAATTCATGCACTACCTCCAAAGCTAACATTTACATTTGCCCTATCCCCTGGAAATAGCAGAAATTCCTTTTGTTTGAAGTTAAAAATATTTGCTATTATATTCGTTGGGAAGCTCTGCATTGCTGTATTGTATCTCATGACCGTATCATTGTAGAATTGTCTTGCAAATGCAATTTTATTCTCCGTGGTTGTCAATTCTTCCTGAAGGGCAAGAAAATTCTGGTTTGCTTTTAATTGGGGGTAATTTTCAACTACTGCCATAAGTTTGTTCAGTGACTCAGTAAGATGTCCTTCGGCATTACCTTTTTCTTCCATATTATTGGCGCTCATAGCCATGGAGCGGTATTTGGTAATAGTTTCAAAGACCTCTTTTTCGTGTGCAGCATAACCTTTTACAGTATTCACAAGATTCGGTATTAAGTCATGCCTTCTTTTTAACTGTATGTCTATTTGTGACCACCCATTTTCTGCCCTTATTCTGAGTTTTATGAGATTATTATACGCAAGTACTATCCAACCTATTATAATAATGAGAGTCCCAAGAATAATATAGCCAGGCATATGGTTCTCCTATTTTATGCTGGATTTATTGGATTGTAGCTCCATTTCCCATGAAGGCAGCCTGGGATTGTGTGCGAGCTTTTCTTTCCATGCTTCGTCTGTCATTCTCTTGCTCATTTCCGTTTTAAATTCATAATAGGAGAACATGCCTCCTTTTGCTATTGTTGTCTCTCCCGAAGCATCTTTGAATTCAATTTCAATTAGCATTGGATGTCCTGTTGCAACTTCAAGCACCTGTTTTGTGTTGGGGTCAGTGTGCACATCGGCAATGACAGGCATAATATCGCCTGTTTGCTCACCAAAATTTGTTATATCGTCAAGGCTGTTCAACATTCCGAAGAGTTGTGTCATCAATTTTGAGCTGGGCAGTTTTCCTCCTTCTTCGCTGAGAGATGCCCTCTCCAGAAGGAGGGTTAATTTATCAAGGGATTTCAATCTTTTTGATACTTCGTCAAGACCATATTCGCTTATGAGCTTATCCGTTTTTATCAGGATTTCTCTCATTCTCTGGTAGAAAATCGGGACAGGCTCCACGATTACCACTGGCTTAAATTCATTCCTGTGTGGAGGCATTGCCGATGTAAGTCTCATTGTGTAGCTCTGTTTTGCATAAAGGATAAAATCATGACGCATCTGCGCCCAGCTTCCCATTGCCGTTGTGAGCAGCTTTTTTCTGTAAAGAGCGGGATTAAAGAGAAATATAGTACTTGCTTTTGACAGGTCATACGTTATTAGAATTCTGTACGCATTAAGCATACTTGGGAAAGCGCTTCCGAGCCAGTAAGAAGATGGCCAGTTCTGGATTTCTGCCTTGAGATATTCCATCTGTTTTTTGTAATTTTTAAATTTATCCTGTTTATAGTCTGAAATTAATATATGATAAGCAGTGCCGGAGCCTAGTGCAGCCATGACATCCAGGCCTTTTGGCATAAGTCTGGGGTTTGTCTGTGTACCAACCTTGTTGTAAACGAGATTCTGGAATATGTAAGAACCTAACATAAATCTCTGGCCTAACAATTTCATCCCCATTCGTGTCTTTTGAAAATTTTCCGTGTCGCTTGCGGATGTAGAAAGTATTAAAGGTGACTTACCTTCTTCCAGCATAAAACTTATTAGAGAATCCAGTTTGTCCGTATTTTCCATACACTGATTAACAACAAAATTTCCCATGATTGGAAGCCTGTGATAATCTCTGGGTGTGAGGTCGTCAGGCTTGCCCAGCAGAAAATCAATTGGTTTGCGTATGGTTTTATAAAGCGAAACTAAAGAAGTATCCTTGTAAATGGATTCTGATAGGAGCAGCGCCTGTTCTGTGAGCTTTCTACCTATTTCAATGTTTTTTGCATCAGTACCTGGCCGCAGATAGAAACCCATGCGGGATATATACATCATAGCTTTGAAATATCTCTTCATTCTCTCGGATTTTGTGTAATGTCCCCGCGGAATATATTGTGTATAATCCTCTTTGATGCCCATAACATGTGAAATGGCTATGCCGCTGTGCCCATCTATCAATGATATTTCCTGTTTAACTTCTTTTGCAAGAGCGTTTTCTGGTTTAAAACTCCTGTCAAGATAAGTGAGCGGGACGGATAAAAACGCCATATTCCTTTTTGCAGCCTGTGCTGTCTGTATGCATTTCGCATTGCTTTCGTTTTTCTGTGATTTGTACAGTTTCATCAAAAATGCCTGCAGGCTATCATATAGTATTTTATTTTCCATCTGAAATATGCTGTGGTCAAGAATGACATGATATAAATGCAGAGGGATGTCCGATGTGGCATAGATAGGCTCGTGTGATTTTGCTATCCTCTTATAAAGTTTGGATATGCCAGTGTACTGTGTTGTACTGACAGCAAACCCCGGACTCTGCGGGCTTTTTTGCATATTTCTCCTCCCCATTCCCAGCAGGGAAAATAGTATTATTAAGCTTTTCATGAAAACCTCCCTTTTATCCATTCAACGGTGTTTTTTATACCCTGTTCAAAGCTGTAAATAGATTCCCATTCCATGTACTTTTTCGCTTTTTCAATACCCAGGAATATCCTGTAAACTTCACCGGGTCTCTTGTCTTTATACACAGGCTCACCGCCATAACCAGTGTATTTTTTCAATGTGTTGAAAACTTTATTTACGCTGGTGCCATAACCTGTTCCAATGTTGAATATACCCTGGATATTGCTGTTTAGTGCAATTACATTTGCATTTACCACATCTCTCACATAGACAAAATCCCGCTGCTGTTCACCGTCCCCGAATATATAACATTTGTCTCCCTTGAGCATATTTTGTGCAAAAATGGTAATGACCCCGGCCTCCCCAAATGGGTCCTGACGCTCTCCAAAAACATTTCCGTATCTCAGTACAACATAATTCAGCCCATATACTCTATAGGCCATTTCAAGGTAATGTTCAACGGTGTGCTTGCTAATTCCGTATGGACTGATAGGATTTACAGGGTGCAACTCATCTACTGGTAAGTATACAGGCTCACCGTACACGGCTCCCCCGGAAGACGCATAAATGATTTTTTTTACATTGGCCTTTAAAGATGCGAATATTAGATTCACAGAACCTATTATATTGATTGCAGCGTCTTCGCCAGGCTTTTTTGCAGAATATACGACGCTTATCTGAGCTGCATGGTGGTTAACAATGTCAGGCTTGATATCATTCATCAAGGCATTTACCTTGTTTGCTTCTCTCAGGTCAATTTCATGAAAAACCGCGTTTTTGTTTATATTTGCCATTCTTCCCGAGGACAGATTATCAAGTATATGCACCTCATGTCCTTTTTCAATGTATTTGTCCGCAATATGAGATGCTATGAAACCGGCACCTCCACTAACAAGAATTCTCATGTACCCTCCTCAAAGTTTATTCCGTATTTCTTTAATTTTCTGTAAAGAGTTGACACGTCAATGCCCAGCATCTTTGCAACTTCCTTTTTGTTTTTTGTCCTCAAGAGGGCTATTTCTATTGCTTCCTTTTCCATTTGTGCGAGTGTTTTAATACGTCCGTTATTTTTGTATTCAGCCTCCTCCTGCATTATTCCAAGGTCTTCTGCTCTTATGTATGCATCTTTGGAGCTTATTAACCCGCGCTCAACTGCATGTTTTAATTCCCTTATATTGCCCGGCCATGTGTAGTGCTGCATAAATTCAATACACTGGCTGTCAAAGTTTTTCCCTTTTAAATTGTAAATTTTCTCGTATTTTTTGAGAAAATATTCAGCAAGTAAGGCAATGTCCTTTTTCCTTTGCCTTAAAGGCGGGAGCTGTATAGGATATACATTCAGCCTGAAAAAAAGGTCTTCGCGAAACTTATGCTCTTTTACAAGTTGCTTCAAATTTTGGTTTGTCGCTACGATAATTCTGGTATCTATTTCTAATTGTTTGGTTGAACCAACCGGCATTATTGTCCTTTCCTCCAGAGCACGAAGCAATTTCACCTGGACAGCCGGGCTTGCTTCACCAATTTCGTCAAGAAAAATTGTACCGTGGTTTGCTGCTTTGAATAA
>JALTEL010000550.1 GCA_027073945.1 Caldifarciminota bacterium
GGGATGAAGTACAGGGAGCCGAAGGATATAAAATCACATACGGGACATCCGTAAAGACCCTTTATGGGGTTACTGAATTCACTGTATCGGATATAGTGCCGAGTGTAAAGGTTGTTGCTTTTGCAGGCGACAAAGAATCCGCTCCGTTCACAAAAGACATAAAGGTCAGAGAATTAAACTTTACCTGGAGTATTCAGCAAAACGATTCTGACACACTGAGTCTTGCAGGGCTGGAATTTAAAGAGGATACACTCTCGGATTCCATAAGTCTTGTACCGGTTGCAGTTACGGACGACAATCTGTCCAATGCCATCATAGATTTCATCGCTTATAAAGATTCTGTCGGCAATCATATAATTCCGATACAGGCTGTTGATACACTGTATTACGGACAGTATTACAATAATGGCGTTGCCTATGATGATACGCTTACTTATGGCAATGTCGAGATCACTCCGTCTGCATTTAAAATGGGAACTGTGCCTGCAACAAATGGTGTATTTTTCCTGAAAAAGGACCATGGACTGTTAGGCGGCGATATTATATACGCAAAAATGGAGATAACCTCAATAACCGATTCAACCATGACAGTCAAGATAGCATACCAGCCTATTCCCAGTTTGAGGTGGGTAAAGTAAGTTAAAAAATAGCATGATATAGAAGTTTGGAGTTGCTGGTTGACAGTCCAGTTTGTTTACAGTATAATTTAGGTGTAAAAGGAGGTGTTTATGCGTAAAGTTTTTATGGCCATAGTAGTCATGGGGATTATAGGCATGTCAAGTAATTTAAATGCAGCCGAGAAAAAAGGCGGTATAGGACCTGCCTGTGTTGCATGCTGTATTGGTCCAAGAGTCGGGCTACAGATGAATGACGGCAAGCCTGTGGAGTCTGCTGAGTGGTTGAGACTGGTTTGGATTGGGGCTATTATCAACGATGTCCAGGCATATCAGAAGAACGGATGCGTGGGTTGCCTTCTTGAAAATTTCTTGGGCCCCAGAGTGGGAAGGCAATATAATAAATACAATGTGAGGACAATGGAGTGGCTTTCTCTTATCATATCTCCCATTCCACAGGCAATAGCGGCTCTCGATGCTTATAACGGAAAGACCTGGTCACAGATAGTTCAGCAAGAGCATTTACAGAAGTAAACTCAGATTGTAGCAAACAAATTCGGGGTTCTTTTTACAGAGAACCCCGTTTTATTGTATGATTGTATTATTTTTTCTGTTTGTTCAGATAGAGCCTGTATCCGAGCATTACGATTATAGAGTTAAACAGGGCTTTACCATTTTCAATATTATTAACATTCCTTTCAGGGTATATCAGCAATATGTCTCCCCGCAGCAGGGGGATGTATGCAATTTCACTCCCTCCTGTTCCCATTACAGTCAAAAATCCATAAAGAAATACGGGATTTTTTTAGGTTTCTTAATGACTTTTGACAGACTTGAGAGATGTAATTACTGGTCCTGGCATTACAGACCGTTTTATTACAGCGTGCGGTTTGTTCCCGATAGAGGCTATAAGCTCTATGACCCTCCTTTTCATCATTTGATATTCCATAAAAAATGAGTACGATAATTTTTGTTGTTATAGCCTCTGTTTTGCCTATACGCAAAAGTTTTGCAGATTACCTCCTTATTCAGGGAGATACCTTTTCCGCTATAACCGAATACTGGAGGGCATATTACAGTTCTGACTCCATGAGTTTAAGAGATGAGATTGCTAAAAAGATTGCGAGTATTTATATTGCTGAAACAAAGCCTCGGAATGCACTTTACGCCCTGCAAAAATCATATGTCAGAGATACATGTTTTAAAAAATTATACGGATTTTCAATGCTTCTTCTCGGCAGTCCGGACAGTGCGATTTTGTATTTTGATTTTAACAGAAATTATCGCGGACTGGCCTATATAGCACAGGGAAATTATAGAGAGGCAGGTAAAATTTTTCCACCCGATGTTTTGCCTCTTCATAGAAGTCCGCTGTTAGCAGGCATACTCTCAATGATAATCCCCGGAATGGGGAGAGTTTATACGAAAAGATATGGGGATGGATTTTATTCCTTTGTTTTGACAGCTGGCACAGGAGCACTTTCTTATTATTATTACCAGTATGAAAAAAAGAAAACAGCCGCAATTGCTTTTTCACTTCTATCATTTTCTTTCTACACAGGAGATATTTATGGCTCAATAGTGAGTGCAATGAGGTTTAATTATCTGCACAGAATCGGTTTTATTCACAAATCTGTTAAACAGTATCTAAAAGATTGATAGCATTAGTTGCGACTTTTGCATTTTTTGCCGATTCTCTCTATGCCGACGGAAACTATTACAGGGCACAGATAGAATATAAAAGACTGATTTACAATAATAGTATTGACTCCATTGACGGATATTATAAGGTTTCAAAATGTTTTTTTCACCTTGATAATATTCAAAAATCTATACTCTATGCTGAAAAATTACCCGATACATTTAGTGCATATAGGAGCCTGTTATACTTTTGGGGCGAGAATTATGCAATGTGCAGGGAAAATGCCGAGCAGACAGATTCTATGCTTGATGTTGAGGCTATAGCTTTTCTTCTTGAGGGTTCCATAGCGCAGGCAGACAATTTTGCAATCCAGTCAGCAGATAGCACAGTCCTGCAAATAGTATCCGATGTCAGAAGCATGCACTGGGCTTCCGGTAAAAAAGTCTCCAGATATTCTTATATACTGCCGGGCGCGGGCCTGTTACTGGCCGGAAAGCCTGTAAGAGCCTTGCTGTCTTTAATGTACACAGCGGGCAGCGCTTATTTGACCTACAGTGCTTTTCACAGCAAAAGATATGTTGATGCCAGCCTTATATATATGTTTGCATTGTCAAGGTTTTATTTCGGTGGAGTGGATGCAGCTGCCAGAGCAGCTGAAAAACGGAATAAACTAAATATGGAGTCCCTGAGACATAAGGCCTTATTCCATTTTCTTGTAAAATACCATACCATCCTTGATTGATTCAATAGAAGGGTCGCAAAGCGGGACATGCGGATTTATAGCCTGCATAACTGCCTGAATATCTTTAAGTCCGCTACCTGTTATCATAATCAAGACGCTGGCATTTCTGTCAATTTTATTTGATAATATGGCTTTTTTGTAACCTGCAAATGCAGTGGCAGCAGCTGGTTCTGCAAAAACCCCTGTGTTGCTTCCAAGTTCTGATATTGCCTGCTGTATTTCCATGTCTTCCACGGATAAAAACATCCCATGCGAGTTTTTAACGGCTTTTAATGCCTTTACTCCGTCTCTTGGAAATCCCACGGAGATCGAATCTGCAATAGTATATGGATTTTCAACCGGGGTAAAGTGCTCTCTTCCATTTTCAAAAGCATGTACAAGGGGAGAAGCTCCTTTTGCCTGTACACCCACAAGCATGGGGATTTTTGTTGTAATTCCTATTTCTTTCATTTCCACAAAGCCCTTATAAACGCTTTCTATTATACAACCGTCTCCCACCGGGACAAATACATAATCGGGCAGATTATAGTTCAATTGTTCGGCTATTTCAAATGCCCCTGTTTTTTTCCCTTCGGAAAGGTATGGGTTTACCGCAGTGCTTCTCAGATAAAATCCTTCTGATTCTGCGAGTTTAAGAGAAAGTTCAAATGCCATATCATATGTGCCGCGAATTTTAATCACCTTTGCATTATAAGCAACGAGTTGAGCGAGCTTTGCCTCCGGTATTCTTTCCGGTACGAGAACGTAAAGAGGCAAATCTGCAGAAGCAGCAAAGCCTGCCATTGAAGAAGCGGCATTGCCTGTGGATGCCACTACAATAGCCTTTTGCCCTTCCTCAGTAGCCTTTACCAGAGCGATTGAGCTTGCTCTGTCTTTGTATGAACCTGTTGGATTGCGACTGTCGTCTTTTATGTACAATTCCCTTTGCCCGTACTTTTTTTCAAGTGTGTGCGCCCTGTAAATAGGGGTCATGCCTGTTTGTAGTACCGGAATAAGAGTTCTGTCTTCGAATGGCAGTAGGTTGATATATCTGAAATGAGATGGTATGGAGAAGTCTATCCAGTTGTCTCTGTTTAGCGTTTTGTGCAGATGGTCATAATCATACAAAACACTCAATGTTCCATTTGTATTTCCACATGAGGGGCATGTAAAATATTTGCTGTCTTTTGGGTACACCCTGCCGCAGCTCACACAGCGAAGTCCGGTTACCTTGCCCATTTTAAATCAGGTTGTAATTTCCCTCTCTTATCAAGTTTCGTTTTTCTTCGTCAATCATTATGCTTTGCACCTTTAATTTGCCATTTTCAAGGAGTTCCGGAATGTAGATGGTTCTCAAGAAAAATCCGAATGTACTTCTAAACATCACAGGGTCTTTTGCCATTCTTTCAAGCAGGGACAAACCCGTAGGCACACTTGCGGATTCCACAGGGACAATTACAAGTCTTCCGAGTTCTATTAGTGCAAGTAATGCGGACATGTCGTTATCCGTATTTATGCCTGCCACAAAAGAAACATCCGGTGCCAGACTCTTTGCAAATTGGATGCCCTCCGCATAGGTTTTTGTGTCCTGTCCTACTTCTTGCTGTATTATAATGGAGAGTTCATGTCTGAGTACATAAGATATTGGAGACTCAATAGTGTAAATCAGGCTGTTTGTGTACTGAATGAGATAGCTGATGATAGCGACTCCAAGATCCACATTGACAAAAGCCTGGGGACTGATTATCAAAACAAGTCCGCTCTGTTTGTTGATTACATCCACAATAGCGTCCTTTTGATTTATGTCATCGAGAATTTGTTTAAATGAAGGCGGAATTTCGTTTATTTTCTTTATAATAATAGAGTAAGAACCTCTTTGCGTGAGATAAACTACCTGTAGCCTTCCCACCCCGGCAATACCCACCGAAAATGAGCCGGATATTTTAAGGGGAGCATTTATCATTTGTGACCTCTGTCTGAGATTCAGAAGTGCCTTCTTAACCTCATCCGGACGTGCTTTATCTCTCGTAACAAATTTCAGGCCTCTCCTCAACCTGACGGCAAGAGGAGCTCCTGCTGACATGAGCACTTCTCTTACATTCTCTTCTTCCAGTGTCTTAAAGATAGTCGCCATATTTACCATTTTTACATCTCCTTTATCATTTTTTCTGCTTTTCTCAGATCTTCCGGTGTGTCAATGGAAACACCGGAATAATCAGTAAGCAGTACCTTAATTTTTAGACCATTATAAAGAGCCCTCAGTTGCTCAAGTGATTCAATTTTTTCCATACCGGGTGATGGAAAATGTACAAACCTGGATAGAGAGTCCTTTTTGAAAGCATATATGCCTATATGTATAAGATAAGAACTCGCTTTACCCATTCCCTGGTCTTTACTTGCAGGTATAGGGGCTCTTGAGAAATAAAGGGCGTAATTGTTTCTATCTATCACAATTTTTGCAGTATTTTTTGATTTTACTTCATTTAGGTTCATGGCCTTTCTTGCGGGTGTGATGATATCTGCCTCGGGTTCAAACGTGCCGACTATACTTTGTAGGAGCGAAGGAGGAATAAAGGGCTCATCACCCTGTAAATTGACAACAATGTCAAAGTCCATATTGGAAACCGCCGCCCATACTCTATCCGTTCCACTTCTTATTCCCTGATCTGTTAACACCGTTTCTGCCCCTAACTTTCTGGAGACCTGCTGTATGCGAGTATCGTCGGTTGCTATGATAATTCTATCAAAGCAACCTGCCTCTAATGCCTTTTCATATACCCATTGTATTAAAGGCTTCCCGCCTAAGAATACAAGAGGTTTGCCGGGAAAACGAGTTGAGCCGTATCTTGCAGGGATTACACATATGCTCTTCATAAATGTTCTACAGCCATCAGCCTGCTCCTGCAAGAATCTCTTGATTGCAGTTTAATGAAAAAAATGCCGCTTTTTTTAGGTAAAGTAATGAAGTTCCCATTTATCACGCCTTT
>JALTEL010000551.1 GCA_027073945.1 Caldifarciminota bacterium
AAGAGATTCCCGATCAATTGGGGCATCAAATTGTTCCTTTGCTTTTTTGATGATCTCTGTGACATGCAGTGGCCGGTCAGCTGACTTGAGTATGTCCTCTGTAAGGTCTATTTGAGACCTACCTTTACCTGCTGTTCTTCTCCTTTTGGTTGCATGACCGGAAAACTGTCGAACAACAGACAACTGAGCTTTAAGAAGTTGCTCATAAAATTCACAAAATTCCTTTTTGTCCATAGCCATAACCTCCTTTAAAGGATAAAGAGATTATGACAAAATCAGGTAGGTCTGTCAAGTATTAGATGACTTACATTGGAGTTTTTTTATGCTTGTCAACAAAAACGAAATGCACCCATTTGTTATTTTATCAAAAGACGTTGAAGTCGCTGCGGGTGTCTGAAGCAGTAAATATCCAAATAGGACAACACATAGGAGTCCCGTACCGGCAGCAGATGCACCAAATAATTGTAGTCTTTTTTCATTATCGTTTGTGAATACAGCACTTAATAGAATGACAAACACGACAAAGATAATAACCCCAACAAGCAGATAAATACCGCTCACTGGAACGGCCAAATTCAAATTAATCCTTTGCAGGGTTCCAATTAGTGTACCGATGAACACGCCAAGGACTACAAGTATTAGGCTTTTTCTCGCTTCTCTGTGCTGGGGAAAGACGTCCTTTATTTGAACAAATAGCCCCAATAATGTTGCAATCCCTGTGATATACGTGAATATTCCTATGTTCATATCTTATCCCTCAGTCATAACAGTCCTAATACATGGGAAAAGTCCATTATATTGACTCATATAGATGGACATATTTCCCAGATATTCTGATATTAAGCCGATAGAAATAGAAAAACTTTTCATATATTACTTTTATGTTCAAAATACTCAAATATTGATATATATATCAACGATTATGGAAAATCAAACAAAATTTCGTCCCAATCCAAAACTGAAGCTCATGGACCAGGTCAAGGAAGTCCTCCGGTATCATCACTATGCCTACCGGACCGAGCAGACCTATTGCAAATGGATACTGCGTTACATCCGTTTCTACGGAGGAAAGACCCATCCGAGGAAACTGAATGGTGACCATATCGAGAGGTTTCTTTCCCACCTGGCCGTGGAGAACGGAGTCTCGGCATCAACCCAGCGCCAGGCCTTGAACGCGCTTGTGTTTTTATACAGGGACGTGCTTTTCCAGCCTATTGAAGGCCGGATTGCTCCCACGCGCTCCAAGAGAAGGCCGCGGCTTCCTACAGTCCTCAGCCAGGGGTAGGCAAAGAGGTTCTTTTTGCACATTTTCGGCACCCATGCCCTTATGGCAAGGCTGCTCTATGGAGCAGGCCTCAGGCTCGTTGAATGCGTGAGGCTCAGGATAAAGGATGTGGATTTTTCCAGGGATCGTATCCATGTCATGATGGGAAAAGGCGGGAAGGACAGGTCCACCATCTTGCCCAAGGGCATAAGGGAGGAGCTGCATTCACACATAGAGAAAGTGAAGGCCCTTCACCTCAGCGACCTTTGTTGATGTGATCACATAAAAAGTTTTTATATTTTTAGACTCAAGTTTCGGAATTGTATAATTAGCTTAAAAAACATTGGATTAGCCATGGACACACATGGACTTACATGGACAAATACTTTTAGTCATGCCCGACTGGGCATGACTAAAACTCCAAGAAGGCAGC
>JALTEL010000552.1 GCA_027073945.1 Caldifarciminota bacterium
GCTAGAATAGCCAGTGTCGGAATAAATTTTAATATTATTTATTGTTGTTGGAGTTACTGAAGTAGCCTATGTTTTAAATGTCGCAATCACAGGCTGTAGTTGTTTATTGCCAACTTTATCTTTAACATTATTTAATACAATTTTATAGTTAGTTAGAAAATCAAGTGGTGATGATGCAACGAATTTAATCTCTCTGTTTGCAGCATTAAAGCTAACAGAACCTGCTACTTGTGTATTGTCACTGCGAAAAAGCCGTATATTTGAAGTATTGATCGAAGAGATATCAGCATCTTCACTCATATGAACTACTATAGGCGTATTTACAGACACTCCGCTAGAACCTGATGCCGGCTGACTGATTGAAAAATGAGGATAGGAAAGTAGCAAACTCTTACTTGCTGATGGTGTTGTAATAGAAGTAATCTTTAAATTTGTTAAATCAGGCAAATTACTGTATGAGTAAACACCTCTAAAAACTCCAGAATTTACATCAGTTTCGAGTAAAGATAGATTAGGAGCACCAGAAATACTAACCAAAGTTTTATCAACTGTAGTTGGAGAAGTGTCAGAGCCTACCGCTTGAATAAACAGATTTCCTGTTCCAAGGAAATCACTGCCATTAGAATATGCTGACACAGGGCTATAAAAAGAAGTTGGATATAATGAAATCGAAGATATACTTATTGGTGGCGTTTGTGCAGGCTGAGTAACAAACTTATAAGAAAAAGGCCTATATAATGGGTTTCCTGTTATTGCCGAAATTCCAGATTTTTTATAATAGCCATTAACAACAATATTACTTGCGAAAGGCAGGTTTGATGCCGGAACAAACTTTATATTTTTTCCATCAGATGACACAGTATATGAACCGGCAATCGTGGTTGAACCAGAACTTACAGACAAGGAAGTTGCATCGACTGATGAATCTATTTTTTCTGATAGTGCCGTTGTAATGTCGGTATCAATTCTAACATTTGTAGCACCACTCGCTTCAACAGTTCCACCAATGTTTTCTACCAAAGTTTGACTTGCAATTAAATATGGGAAATCTACATATAATTTTTTAGACTGAATTGGTCCTGTGATAGTTGTAAAAGTTAAGCTCCCTGATTTCACGGGTGGTAAAGGTGTTGGAAAACCGTATATCGGAATAGAATCAAGGTCAATGCTACCAACGTATAAGCCAGATGAATTTGAGGCAGTTTCTTTTGCTTTTATTGTGTAGTTGGAACCCCATGAAAGAGATAACGAAACAGTTGCAACATCTTGTGTCTGCGTCGCTCCATCGGTCCCTGTCACTTTCAAATAAATAGTGCTCGTAGCTGGAATAATTTCATTAGAGCTAAATCCATTCGTTAATAGTGCATCTTTATATAAGTTTAAGCTTGTGATAGAAGAGGGTGCAGTTATATAAGGCTGCGTAGAAAAGCTGATACTGAATGTTGCAGGAACGTTTGAAAGAGGATTGCCAGACATATCTGTAACAGATGGTCCAATCTCACATAAGTATGTAGATGATGGACGAAACGACATATCAGGTGCATCATCAGGTTCAATATTTATAAAATTGCCAATAACAGTAACAGAGTAGCTGGCATTATTGCCATTTCTAGTGAGTTTTATTGTTGATATATTTGCTGAAGATGGCAAAATATCCTCAGAAAATTTCACTCTAATATTTCTATCTATAGT
>JALTEL010000553.1:0-5595 GCA_027073945.1 Caldifarciminota bacterium
ATAGAGATTGTAGTGTAACCGTTTTAGAGAAAGAAAATCGAATAGCGGAACATGCAAGTGGAAGGAATAGCGGAGTCCTTCATGCTGGTTTTTACTATACAAAGGACAGTTTAAAAGCGAAATTCACTAAGGACGGAAATGAAGCCCTTACGCATTATTGTCTCGATAAAGGTATTCAAATAAATAGATGCGGTAAGCTTGTTGTGGCACGCAATGCAGAAGAGCTTAATGGTTTGGCAGAGCTTTTACAGAGAGCTAATTATAATGATATAGAATTACAAGAGATTTCTGAGAAAGATGCAAAAAGAATCGAGCCGCGTGTTAAGACATATCAACGTGCCCTTTTTTCACCGAACACGTCATCTGTTGATCCTAAAGAAGTGATGTCATCCATGTTAGAAGACGCTAAGCGTGAAGGAATTGATGTCCGCTTTGGTGTTGAATATTTAGATAAAAGTGATAACATTATTCAAACTAATTTAGAGGCATATTCGGCAGGCTATTTTGTCAATGCGGCTGGGCTTTATGCGGATAAGATAGCAAGAGATTACGGGTTTTCGGAAAATTATCGCATCCTGCCCTTTAAAGGATTGTATCTATACTCAAGTGAACCCAAAGGTCGTATGAAAACAAATATATACCCTGTTCCCAATCTTAAAAATCCGTTTTTAGGAGTTCATACCACTGTTACAGTTGATGGTTCAGTTAAGATAGGGCCAACGGCAATACCAGCTTTTTGGCGAGAGCACTATCAGGGTTTAGATAATTTCAATTTTGGAGAGATGTTGGAAATTCTTTGGAGGGAAATTGGGCTTTTTATATCCTCGCAATTTGATTTTAAACGTTTAGCCTTCGAAGAACTAAAAAAATATTCTCGAGAATATTTGACATTACAGGCAAGTGAATTGGTTGAAGGAATAAAGAAGGCTGATTATACAAAGTGGGGTAGGCCTGGTGTCCGGGCTCAGTTGATCAATATAAAGGATCGTACGCTTGAAATGGATTTCGTTATTGAAGGCGATGAAAAATCAATGCATGTGCTCAATGCTGTTTCCCCAGGATTTACTTGCTCAATACCATTCGCAAAGTTTGTGGTGGGAAAAATACAAAATCATATTTCTTAACAGGAACTTAATTTAGATGAAGATACTAATTACCGGTAACATAGGTTACATTGGTTAAAAAAGCACAAAATGAGAAAAAGGAATTCAAAATGGTAAAATTTGATTTCGGCGATTTAGTAATGATAAATAACGACCCAAGCAAAATCTCTAAAGTTGTTGATGTGACAATTGAAGAAACAGGAAGGTTGATCTATAAAGTAGAAAAACAAGGTCATTTCTATCCAGAAGATTTGAAACCAGCACCTGATGAGTATAAAGATATGAATTCATCTTTTAAAACAATTCTTGTTACAGGTGGTGCAGGCTACGTTGGTTCTGGTTTGCTTCGAGTTTTGCTTAATGAAGGGTATAAAGTTGTGTGTGTAGACTGCCTCAAATTTGGGGGTGAATCTCTTATTGGTATATGGCACCAACCTAATTTTATTTTTCATAAATGTGATATTAATGACTACGACGCATTTGATAGAATTTTAGGTAAATACAACTTTCATGCTGTTATTCACTTGGCTGCTATTGTTGGTGATCCAGCGTGCAAATTGGAGTTCGATTTAGCCACTAAGACTAACTGGGAATCTTCTAAACGTCTTGTGGAGAAATCTATTGAACTGGGAATTCCCAAGTTTATTTTTGCATCAACATGCAGTAATTATGGAAAAATGAGTGACTCAACAGCTTATGTTAATGAGGATTCAACCTTAGCTCCTGTTTCTCATTATGCGAAGCTAAAGGTAAAATTTGAAAATTATCTTCTTAATGAAATTGGAAGGAACGATAATTTTTGTCCTACTTCTCTCCGTTTTGCAACTGTTTACGGGGTATCACCTCGTATGCGTTTTGATTTAACAGTAAATGAGTTTACTAAGGATTTAGCTTTAGGTAAAGAGCTTGTAATATTTGGAGAGCAGTTTTGGCGTCCATATTGTCATGTTAACGATTTTTCTAGGGCTTTTATGGCAGTTCTAAATGCTCAACCTGAGAAGGTTGCATATAATGTTTTTAACGTAGGTTCTACAGAAGAAAATTACACAAAACAGATGATCGTAGACGAAATTAAAAAACAGATTCCTGACGCAAAGATCAAGTATGTCAAAAAGGACGAGGACCCGCGTGATTATCGGGTAGATTTCAGTAGAATCAAAAATACGTTGAATTTCTCAATATCCAAGAAAGTGCCTGATGGCATACGGGAGATCAAGGAGATTGTTGAATTAGGTGTTATAAAAAATCCAGAAGAACAAAGATATTATAATATACCCCACAAGGCGTAAAAAATGTATCAAACAGTCATTCAATATATTCGCCATATTTTTAATACTGACCGGTTCATTCCGCTTCACGCGCCAAGGTTTGTTGGCAATGAAAAAAAATATCTTCTCGACTGTATAGATTCCACATTCGTTTCCTCAGTTGGAGAATATGTTGATAAATTCGAAGAAATGGTCTGCAAAATCACCGGCGCAAAATATGCCATAGCTGCAGTTAATGGCACATGCGCTCTTCATATTGCCTTGAAGCTTGCAGGAGTTCGACCAAACGATGAGGTGATAACGCAGCCACTTAGTTTTGTAGCGACGGCAAATGCCATCTCATATTGTGGCGCGAAGCCTTTATTCCTTGATGTAGATAGAGAGACATTGGGCCTTGATCCAGGTGCACTTGAAAACTTTTTAAAGCTCAATGCCCGATTAGAAAGTGGTTTTTGCTATAATACTGCTACCGGAAGGCGAATTGTTGCCTGTGTGCCCATGCATACCTTTGGCCATCCTTGCAAAATTGACTTCATTTCTGATATTTGCAAGCACTATAATATCGATTTGATAGAGGATGCTGCCGAGTCCATAGGGAGTACCTATAAAGATAAACATACAGGCACGTTTGGATTGTTTGGCATTTTCAGTCTCAATGGCAACAAGACGGCTACCTGCGGCGGCGGTGGGGCTATTGTTACGGACAATGAAACTCTTGCAAAGACGGCCAAACATATTACCACGACAGCAAAAGTTCCACACCCATACGAGTATGTCCATGATATGATTGGATACAACTATCGCCTTCCAAATATCAATGCGGCACTTGCATGTGCTCAACTTGAGCAACTGGATCTTTTCATCGGAAAAAAACGGGAAGTGGCAAGGGCATATCAGGAATTTTTTGAATCTCTTGGTATTCCTTTTGTCCATGAGCCAGAATATGCTCGGTCCAATTATTGGCTCAATGCCATTATCCTTCCCGACCGAAAGGCCCGGGATGAATTTCTAAAAGTGACAAACAAGGCAGGGGTAATGACAAGACCGGCCTGGAGACTTTTAAACAAATTGGAAATGTATAAAGATTGCCAAACCGATGACTTAACAAATGCCCAGTGGCTGGAAGATCGCTTGGTAAATATTCCGAGTAGCGTACGAGTATAAGCTGAAAGTCGTTATCACCGCAGAGACGCAAAGAACGCAAAGATAAATACAAGCAGAGAAGAAATTGTCTTTCTCTGCGAACTCTGCGTCTTGAGCGAAGCGGGCGGTGAAATCAGATTTGGAGTAATTTTTTATGAAAGAAAAAATTATCCTCATCGGCGGCGGTGGTCACTGCAAATCCTGCATCGATGTAATCGAACAGGCGGGGACCTTTCAGATCGCAGGCATTGTGGATCTGCCGGAAAAACTCCAGCAAAAGATTCTGGGTTATGAAATCATTGCTACAGATGACGACCTACCTGATCTGGTAAAACAATATAGATACTTTTTCATCACGATAGGACAGATAAAATCTCCAAACAAAAGGATAAGGCTTTTCGAGAAAATAAAAGAACTTGGCGGCAGACTGCCAGTGATTATTTCGCCGCTGGCTTATGTCTCGACACATGCAAGGATTGAAGAGGGGACAATTGTCATGCACCATGCTTTAGTCAATGCCGGCGCTCAGATCGGCAGGAACTGCATTATCAATACCAAGGCCATGGTTGAGCATGATGCGGTCATAGGAGATCATTGTCACATTTCAACCGGCGCCATCATAAACGGAGGAGTGGAAGTCGGATCAGGGACTTTTTTCGGCAGCAATGCTGTTTGTAAAGAATATATTGAGATCGGCGAAAATGCTGTGATCGGTTTTGGTGCAAAATTTGTTAAAAATATTCCTCCAAAAATGCTTTATCTTTGAGCCTTGGGCTTTCACCTTTGAGCTTCTTGCTTCCATCTTTCAGCTACGAGCTACCACCTATGAACTATAATAAAACCTTCATTATCGCAGAAGCCGGCGTCAATCACAACGGCAGCCTGGAGCTTGCAAAAAGACTCATCGACGTTGCCGTAGAGGCGGGTGCCGATGCCGTAAAGTTCCAGACGTTTAAAGCGGAAAAAGTGGTATCGAGATACGCACAAAAGGCAGAGTATCAAAAACAGACTACAGATGCATCTGAGAGCCAACTCGATATGATCCGCAGACTGGAGCTGGACGAGGCTGCCCACAAAGAGCTTTTTGCTTATTGCCGCTCCAAGAATATTATTTTTCTCTCCACACCATTTGACCCTGACAGCATCGACCTCTTGAATAAGCTTGGCTTGGAAATTTTTAAAATACCTTCCGGAGAAATCACCAATCTTCCATACCTGCGGAAAATTGGAGCACTGAAAAAGGAAATAATACTATCAACCGGCATGGCGGATTTAGGAGAGATCGAAGACGCACTAGATATACTCGTTGGTGCCGGGACTGCTCTGGATAACATAACGGTTCTACATTGCAATACCGAGTATCCAACGCCCATGAAAGATGTAAATTTAAGGGCCATGCAAACTATTGCCCAGGCATTTGGTGTGCGCGTGGGTTATTCGGATCACACATTGGGCATTGAGATCCCTGTTGCCGCTGTTGCCTTGGGAGCACAAGTCATTGAAAAGCATTTTACCCTCAATAAGAATATGGAAGGCCCGGACCACAAGGCATCTCTTGAACCTAATGAACTCAAAGAGATGGTAAAGGCTATCCGCAATATCGAAAGGGCTCTTGGCAGCGGAATAAAAAAACCTTCAGCGTCTGAGCTTAAAAACAAGCCCATTGCCAGAAAAAGCATTGTAGCTGCAAGAAATATTCAAAGGGGTGAAGTATTTACCGAAGAAAATTTGACCGTAAAACGTCCCGGAACTGGGATTAGCCCTATGAGGTGGGATGAGATAATAGGGCGAAAGGCAGGAAGGGATTATAAAACTGATGAAGAAATTAGTTTGTAGCTCGTAGCTGGTAGATTTGAAAGGGGATGGCTTTATAAATTCCATAAAAAGACCCAATGAGTAACTACTTAAATGTTGCGCGAAATTTTTCAAATTCTTCTGAAAGCCCGATACAGCAGGGGTTTCCGGGTAGCTGTATACGTAAGAACCGTGAATCATTGATCTTTTTAGCATTGCAACCTCTAACCATTTGAAAAGATTAAACTTTTCAAAAAGGCAAAGTGGATTTGCTGTAAAGGTCTCAA
>JALTEL010000553.1:5605-5940 GCA_027073945.1 Caldifarciminota bacterium
AATAAGTTACCAAATTGATGATAAAAAATTTGTATCTTCGGTTAATTCAGAAAAATATATCTGTAACCCGTTAATTACATTGGATTTTTTAGCAAGTTACTCCATTTTCGCGCAACATTTAAGTAACTACGAGCGACCAGCTATGACCCACCAGCCACGAACTATATGTATCGTCACCGGCACCCGTGCAGAATACGGCCTCTTATATTGGTTGATGAAGGAAATCCAGGAGGATCCTGACCTTGAGTTACAGATCATTGTAACGGGAATGCATCTGTCACCTGAGTTTGGATTGACATATAAACAGATAGAAGAAGATGGTTTTAGAATAGATA
>JALTEL010000554.1 GCA_027073945.1 Caldifarciminota bacterium
CTCATTTTGTTGAAGTAAATGGTCTTGGAGAAGTTAGGGTGGGTTCGGTTTGTTCTGGTGGTGTGTGTTCTTGTCCTGTTGGTATGGTCTGGAATGCTTCGCAGAAGAAGTGTGTTAATCCTTCTTCTTGTCTTCCAGGTAGGACTTGTACTTGTTGTGATTGGGAGCATCATACTGATGATCAGGGTCATACTAATGTTTGGATGCAATGTGAAGGGTCAGGAGGAAATTATTTTGAGCCGAAAGATTATGAGATAGGTTCTGAATGCAGTAAGGATTGTGGTTCATCATCGTATCATCACGCATATTGTATTGGAGCTGTTACAAAGTGCCCTTCTGGTCAAACTTGTGATTGTTGTGATATTCAACAGTCTGGCTTAAGGCAAGAGATTCAGGCTTCACTTTACAATGTTTGGGATTGTGATGATCATCCGGAATTGAGGGGAGTTAGTGTTCTGATTAAGTGTTCGAGAAGTTGTTTTTCAGGTAAAAAACCTGTTTGTGTAAATGATACACAAAATATTGGCGGGTGCCCTTCTGGTTATTCTTGTGAGTGTTGCGCTGTGGGTAGTGATGAAGTTAAGAGGAAGGTGTATGTTGGTTGTAAGTTGGATAATGGGAGTACTGAGGTTCATGAGGCTGCGTTTTTGAGGGATAAGGAGAAATGTGGTAAGGATTGTTCGGGTGTTGTTGTTGGTGATTCTGTTCCTGAGGCGTATTGTGTTCCTATTTCTGGTAAGGGCGGTTTTCCTTCTACTTGTTCTAAGGGGCAGTCTGTTTCTGGTGGCGTTTGTAGTTCCAGTTCTGATTGTTGTTCTTATTATATGGATAATTCAGGTTATCATTTTGGTGCTGGTACTTGTTATTATAATCCTCAGTGTTCTGGCGGTAAATGTTCTTATTCTACAGAGAATTGTCAAGCTGGTTGGTCTTGTGGTTCTAACGGTTGTACTTCTGGGGTTTCTTCTTGATTCTTATAATTTCTTTATTGCTCTCTTTTGTTTTGTTGTTCTTCTGTTTCTGATTGTTATTATTACATGAAGTTCTTTCTGAGTGTTTAATTATTAGTAAAGTTTAAAAACTTCTGATTATGATTCTTACTTTGAAGGTGGTTTATAATGGTTAATTTTTTAAGGAGAGAAGAATCAAAAATTTTTGTTTTGAATAATTGCGATGATTTTAGTGCGGTTTGCGACTTTTCTAAAGATGAGCTTAAACTGTCATACGACCAAGTTAAGTCAAAAATAGACGAAGCTTTGTCTAATGGAAAGAAAAAAATAATTATCACCGGAGGAGATCCTTTGCTTCGTAATGATTTTATGAATATTTTATCCTACGCAAAGAGTCAAGGCCTCTTTGTGGAGTTAATTACTCCCGCAGGTAGTTTAACGAGGGAAAATTGTGAAAATTTGAAAGCTAACGGTTTGGATGTTCTTAATATTCTTGCCTTTTCTCACTTAAATACTGTTCAAGAAACACTCTCTGGAGGAGTTAGTTTAATAAAACTTGTTAATGTAATAAGATACGCTCTTGATTCTAATTTAAAGGTTGATTTAACTATTGTACTTACTGATTTGAATTTTAGGAAAGTAAAAGAAACATTGATGTTCTTTGTAGCAAAATTCCCAGAGATTAATGCTTATCACCTTAATTTGGTTAGGATTAATGATCAAGAAGTAGAGGATAAG
>JALTEL010000555.1 GCA_027073945.1 Caldifarciminota bacterium
AGCTTATGCTGCATACAAGAGCATGCCGGAGGATATGCCCATAACGCTTCCCATTAACACTAAGGGTGTTATGCTGGAGCACAATTTACCATTACCATTTGTCGGACTTGTGCAGAAATTGTCTCATCTGGGTATAAGATCAAAAAAGGCCCTTCCCGATAGTGCATGGGGAGTATATCAATATGACTATGCTTATGATGTTTGGAATCATATAAGTAAAACCCCTCAAGATACGGTAATTTTACTGTGGGTAACTAATAACAAACAGGATAGTCTTGTGGTTTCAAATTTGAAATTTGCAAATGCTCCCAATGATACAGTTATAACTTCATGTAATTTCAATCTGTTTGTTGATTCGAACGAAGAAGCTCATCTGTATTTCAGTTCAACTGTAAATGACAGTGCTTTTGCAACGGCTATGCATGTAGAACTTGAACTTATAAATATTGTCAGATATACTCTGGATGCTAATGCTGCCAGTGGTCATACCCTTGCGGATTCTGTTTTCTACGGCACAATAACAGCAACGGCCACGAATCTCATAAATAATAACAATTTCAGTATATCTTTGACCCATAACACGGATGAATCGGGCTCTGTTAATGTTACATGGAATAAAGGCTCTGATGAATGGGCTATCAATGTAAATCTCAGTGTACCTCAAACAGTGGGTACCTACCAAAAATATACCGTATCCGGTGAAATTAAAAAGAATAACACTCATGCTGCTTCTATAGAAGGCGTCATTTGGGACCCCGAGGATGCAAGTCATAGAAGCTATATAAACATTATCTATCCTGACGGCAGTACTGGGTCACTTTATGTGGGAAGTACGAGCGCGAAGTAAAAAAAGAGGGGGGATATCCCCCCTCTTTTTCATTTTACTATTTGGTATTTTTTCCTTTGGTAATGCTATGTCTGGAAGTAAGAAGGTGATGTTTGTTAAGCAGATCGATTACGCCAGGCCCATTATTAAATCCGCTGATTGGTGTCAGGCCGGGACAAGAAGCCATATGGTTATGTTTTTACCTGCGTTTAAAAGCGGGGATTTTCATGTGTCTCTCGCAAGAGAATGGGTATTTGTCCCCAATGCAAAGCCTTCACAGGGAGAGATGACCTTCAAATCCAGCAGCGGCGCTACGACTGAGCACTATACCATGAAAAGCAGCAGCATGTATCTCAATTCTCCTTTATTGATAGCTGTGAACAATGGTAATTTACAAATGTATAATGATGCTAACAGAACCATGCCGCTGGGATTGAATGTTTGTGAAGGCAAAAGAACTGATGATAGAATTTTGAAAGGGAGGGTAGCAGATACCATTCCAGGCATTCTGGATATTGGTACACTATCGATTGATATTGATAGTGTGTATGGCAATTTCCTTGTGTTTGGAAATACAAAAATAATTGTAACACCATTATATGAAGATAATAATTTTCTGGTGTTTACACTTGTCATAGCCGAGCAGGATACATCACAAAGAATATTGTTAAAGCTAAAAGATGTCCATGGTAAAGTAATTTTAAAGCATAATGCCCTCAACAATGAACATGTATATTTATTTGCACTTGATAATGATACATATCAATTATATGTTAACAAGAATAGCATAAACATTCCACAGGTCTTGCATCTTTAATTATGGAAAAGTATATAAAAGCCCTTCTTTCGGTTTTGAAAGAAAGCAAGGGGAATGCTATTCTTGGGTCCATTGTATCTTTTGTAGTTTTCTTTGCCGTAATAATACTTATAGTACTACTGTTTATTTTCATTATAAAAGGATTACCTTTTCTTATAAAATTAACCGGGGAGGGTATTTACAGGGCATCGAAAGAATCAAAGAAAACAGGTTATAGTCCCAAGAAATATAAACACATAGATAAACCCTTAAAACCGCTTTCCGAAGAAAAGCACACTCAAGATAGTTAAATTCAGTTTTAGATGAACTCTGTACACAGATATAGAAAATTATCCGATTATTTTAAAGAAAAATTCAATGCTCGCGTCTACAGAGTTCCAATCGATGCCGGATTTACATGCCCGAACAGAGATGGAACGCTTGACAGTAGAGGATGTATTTTTTGTGATGAAACAGGTGCAAGAGCCAGACAGGTAAGGCCGGAACTTTCGATAAGAGAACAGATCTTAAATGGCATCAAGTCATTACGAACGAGATATAAAGCTCAGAAATTTATAGCTTATTTTCAAGCATATTCCAATACTTATGCAGATGTAAAAACACTTGAACGCTATTATAAGGAAGCCCTTGACAGTCATGATGATATTATAGGGATATCAATATCGACCAGACCGGACCTTTTAGGGGAAGATGTGCTTGCGCTTTTGCACAGGATATCCATGGAAAAGTTTGTTATGGTAGAAGTTGGTGTGCAGAGTTTTGTCCAGAAAAGTCTTGTAAAAGTTCGCAGGTTCCATAATGTTTCTGATACGCTTTTTAGTTTGTTGAGATTGAAAGAAACTGGTAATATAAATATTGTGGCCCACCTGATAATGGGACTTCCTGGGGAAACGCCATCCGAGATGTTAGAGACTGGCAGAATACTATCACTTCTGGATGTGGATGGCATTAAACTGCATCATCTTTATGTTGTTCGTGGAACCGACCTTGAAAAATTGTACACACTTAAAAAGATAAGACTGATGTTCACAAAACCAGAGGATTATGCAGCATTTGTCGTAGAGTTTCTCAGAGAAATTTCACCGAAAATTGTGATTCACAGACTGCAGGGCTATGCGGGCAAGGACATTCTTGTTGCCCCGGCCTGGACATCGGATAGACATATAATCGAAAACATGGTAGGTTCCATAATGGAAAAAGAGAATATTTACCAGGGTGACAGTTATAAATTCACTTAGATGAAGATTCTTTTAGTCAATCCGCCTGTGTACGATTTTTCTCTGTTTGATTTCTGGTTAAAACCCTTTGGTCTTCTCAGGATAGGCGATTTTCTTTTGAAGCAGAAACAGGATGTTTTTTTCTTTGATTTTCTTGATAGATATAATGACGAACTGAGAGATTATACAAAAATACATACCGATGAATATGGCAGAGGCAAATATAAGGGGACTCCAGTTAAGAGTCCTGAGGTATTGAGTTTTATAAAGAGAAAGTATAAGAGATTTGGTGTTTCTTCCGAGCAATTTGAGCATGTGTTAGCAAATATCCAGCCTGATGCTATATTTATCACAACCGGTATGACTTACTGGTATCCCGGGGTTTTGGAAGTTATAAAACTTTCAAGGAATATAGTACCATCTGCAAAAATTTTTACAGGAGGCATATATGCCACACTGGCAACTCGTCATGCGTATTCAATTGGAGCCGATTATGTGGTAAGGGGTGACAGCATGGAAAAAATATCCAGTTTATTGAATCTCAAAGGAAATTTTAATGAAAACGAATTCCTTCCTTACTGGGGATTTTACAAAAAATTAGACTATTTAATAGTGAAATTGTCCGATGGATGTCCTTTTAGATGTCCTTACTGTGCGTCTTATTTATTAAAGCCATGCCATAGGGTTTTCAACTGGAGGGAAGTGCTGACACATATGCTTAAGTGGAAATACGAGTTCGGAATAAAAAATGTGGCTTTTTATGATGATGCACTGCTTTTTAAAAAGGAAGAATCTCTATTTCCATTTCTCAAAGCAATAATAAACAGTAAATTAAAGATTAATTTTCATACACCAAACGCAATTCATATAAGGTATATTGATTATGAGACGGCATATTTGATGAAGCAAGCAGGTTTCAAAACAATTTATCTGGGACTTGAAACAATAGACAAAAAATTGCAGAAGGAATTGGGCAGTAAGGTCTTCACCACAGAATTTGAGAAGGCGGTAAAGGATCTTGTTAAATCAGGTTTTAACAAAAAGGACATAACAGCGTATGTTTTCATAGGTCTTCCTGATCAATCTCTGGATGATATTAAGCATACAATTGATTTTGTCAATGCCATGGGCATCAAAGTGATGTTGAGCGAATTCTCCCCCATCCCGGGAACAAGTCTTGGAGATTTTTCCATTGCGAAATACGATTTAAACGACCTTATGTTAACAAATAATTCCGTATTTCCGTATATTTCAATGGGATACAAAAATATAGAATATCTAAAATATCTTAAAAACAGGAAGAACAGAGCCCTTATAAATGCTACACTTCGGTAACATCAGGATTTATTGTTATTACCTTATTTCCTCCTTCCATTTTTGCTGTTTTCAAAGCCTGTTCACATCTCTGAATAAGAGAACGCAATGTCTCCTTTTTGAATGATGTGAAGGAGGACAGTCCGATGCTCACTGTAAGCGGCTGCCTTGGGAAAGGATAATTTTCAATGCGTTTTTTCAGCTTATTTGCAAGTATAAATCCCTGATCGAGATTGGTCCTTGGCATTAATATGGCAAATTCTGCATTGCCGACCCTTGCTACTGTATCTATGTTTCTCAATGTTCTTGATAAAATTACACCCACTGATTTTATTACGGCATTCCCGTCTTCCTGGCTGTAACTGTTGACGTATTCGCTAAAGCCATCAACATCCATGAGTATAACCGATATAGAATACCCTGCAGTACTTGCAAGTTCCACTTCTTCTTTTGCAATATTTGCAAAATATTTCATATTGTAGGCATAACTTGCCGGGTCAAGGAAGGATATACGTTTTAGAATTTTGAGTGTTTCCGTTTTGCTCAAATGTAGGCCGACCATTGATGAAAAGAGAGAAATAGCCTCAAAGATAGGATGGGACTTCGAGATAGCCAATTTTGAGAAAAATACAAACCACCCGACTTTAATATCATTTTCTATAAGTATAGGAGAAACTATAACAAAGTGATGCTTGCTGGAATAACCAACTGTCTCGTTATTTTTGAAATTAATGTCCATTAATTCATTTAAAAGTGCACTCTGATTTTTTGTTTCAGGATACTGAAGTAAAACCGTTAAATCGCTGTCCAGAAGTAAAGAAGCATCCATACCGTATTTCTCGGTAAAATTTCGCATAATATCCGAGATATCATATTTTTCAGAGCCTGTGCCGGCGAATTTCTTTCCTATTGCGGAAAAATTGTAAAGTAATGTTTTTTCCTTAATATTTTCCATTGCAATAGCTTCCACCTGTGAGAGGAAACTGCCCCAGACTACGAATATGACAGAGACAAGTAAAAGCAAAATAAGGGTGAGATATATGGGGCCTTTGCTCATAAACGGTACTGTAATGTTGCTGACACCTGCGATGGTGAAATCATTGAAATGCATTTGATCCACAACGTTGTATTTAAATATCTTGTCTATACTCCTGATTTGTTGTGGGAATTTGTTAGAATTAGCGGATATTAAGGAGCCTTTGTAATAAATGCCAAGTAATAATGGCATACCTATACCGAAATCATTTAGAATTTCCTCTGTAATCGGTATAAAAAATACGACATATTTCTTACCAACTCTGCTTTCACCGACAATATAGAGATGCTTTTTATCCATTGCAAAAAAGTTAAATGAGAAATTTCCCTTTATATCACCCACTTTATAATTTTTGATTCTCGAATTTCTGGAAGAAGACCAGATAACATGCCCGTATTTATCCGTAAGTATCGCAGCAGCCATGGGCCACTTGTTTCGGAGACTCATAACGGCTACTTTTAATTTTATAGTGTCTCCGCCTGTGGAGATCATTTGATTTGCAAATGGGGTAACCGTTCCCAACAAAGACGTGCGGATAATGCTTTCGGTTCTCTGTTCAACCATTTCCTTTAAGGAAGATTTCTGCCTGTATATTTTTAAATAGCCCATGCCAATGATCACTGTGGAAATAAGGAGATAGAGGAAAAACGGCACAAATACAGGGTTTTTTACAAAACCTTTAAATCCTGCCATTATTTTATTGCTTTGCATAATACTATTA